>CANRGQ010000087.1 GCA_947630195.1 uncultured Bacilli bacterium | reverse complement strand
GAAAAGAATCCTCAACTCTCGTATCACATAAATATATTTATGTGATACGAGAGTTGAGGATTCTTTTCCTTCTACTATTCCTAATATTGAAAAAATAGAAATAAAAAGAAAAAAAGAGGAAAAAGAAATAATTATTATTTTAAAAGATAATAGGAAAGTAACAATAGTATTAAATAAATCTAATAACATTATTGAATTAGATAATCCATATGTAAAAGATGTTGGAAATAATTTTTTATGTTATGTCAAACATTTAGAAATTTTAAAGATGGCTAATTTACAAACTGTTAAAAATTACTTTTTGTATAATAATACAGTTTTAAAAGAGTTTTACTTGCCCTCTTTAAAAAAAGTAGGAAATAATTTTTGTTTAAATGGAAAATTTAAAAAACTAATTTTAAATTCTTTGCAAGAAGTAGGAGACGGTTTCTTATTTTATAATATGATATTGGAAGAATTAGACTTACCACTTTTAGAAAAAGTTGGTTATGGTTTTATGTATTATAATGATTCCGTTAAGAAGATAAGTACTCCTAGTTTGCAAGAAGTGGGGGATGGCTTTTTCCTAGATAATCCTTATGCTCGAAAGACTTGTTTATTTCAAATCAAAAAGAATGGTATCAAAAAATTTCTTAATTATTTAAAATTTAGGAATGGTAATATGCAAAATAATAAAAGACGGTGATAAAATGAATGAAGAATTAAAAATAATAAAAAAGAAATATGGGGAGAAGATGGCTCATTTTTGTCGTGAAAATTTTCCTACTTTACTAGAAACAGATGGTTTACTTTTAAACTTAATGCTTACCCATTTTGAACCAAGTCATGATTTATATGAAGATTTAGTATATGAAGGTCAAGAAATGGAATTTAAAAATTATATTTATAGTTTAGTAGATGTTGAAAAGAATAATGAAATAAAAGTAATTAAAAACCCGAAAGAATTGTTAAGTGAAGTTGGTTATGATTTATATGAATGTAAAAGTGAAGAGGACATTCAAAAGTTTAAAAAATATTATGCCAAAGGCGAAAAACTTTGTACTTTTAAGGGAGGAAGACTTGAAAAATGTTATGTTTTCTTTGCCGTTAAAAAGAATGTTGATAATATTAAAAGAGAAAATTTTTCTAATCCAAGAAGACAAGATGCCTATGGCACAAGTGTGATAAGTATTCAATTTACCAAAGATAAATCGCATACTTTATCCATTAAGAATAGATATAATCACCATGTAAGTAATCCCGATTGTACTTTTTCAAACAATTTAGATAATATAGTTGAAGGTTTAACGGAAAGTTTTGGTAAACATTATGATTTAGTTCAACAATACTTAAACAATGAGTTTGAACTAGATGGCTATATCAAAGCAAATGATGGTAAATATTATAAATATAATCAAGAAATAAACAATATTTATTATTGTCCCAATAATGTAATAATTGATAACTATGAAGTTAAAAGATATGATAAAGAGAAATATATTATTTTTGATTACTTTATCTTAGACCTCGTAAATAAAGAGATAAGATTATATGATGAAAGTATTTTTGATTCATTTCCCGATACTTTTTCTAATATTCAAAAAATAGAGGTTAAAAGAGAAGAAGATAATAAAGAAATAATTATAACTTTAAAAGATAATAAAATAGTAGTAACTTTAAATAAAGAAAACCAAATGATAAAGTTAGATTATCCTAAGTTAGAACAAGTAGAAAATGACTTTTTGGTATATATCAAATACTTAAAAGATTTAGATATGGTTGATTTGCAAAAAGTAGGTTGTGATTTTTTATCTTTTGTTGAATGTCTTCAAGAATTAAAGTTGCCTTCTTTAGAAGAAGTAGGGGATAGATTTTTAATTTATAATAGAGGTCTTAAAAAAATAGATTTACCACTTTTAAAAAAAGTTGGGCGGGCTTTTTTGTTCCGTAATAAATTTTTAGAAGAAGTAAATTTACCCTCTTTAGAAGAAGTAGGAGATAACTTCTTATCTCATGATGCGAAATTAAAATCTTTGTCTGTGCCAGTTTTAAGAGAAGTTGGTAATGATTTTATACATGAGAACACCGATTTAAGGAAACTAGATTTACCTAATCTACGAATAGTGGGTAAACGTTTTTTACAAAAAAATAATTTTATTAGAGAATTAAACGCTCCTTATTTAGAGAAGGTTGGAGTTGCCTTTTTATATAATAATACATCTTTACGAAAATTAGATTTACTCCTTTTAAAAAAAATTGGTGATTATTTTTTGTATTATAATAGCTTATTAGAAGAAGTAAATTTACCTTATTTAGAAAGTGTTGGAGTTGAATTTTTATTTAATAATACATCTTTACGAGAATTAAATTTACCAAGTTTAAAAAAAGTTGGTCATTCCTTTTTGTATTGTAATAACTTATTAGAAGCAGTAAATTTACCATCTTTAGAAGAGATAGGTGATAATTTTTTGGAGAGTCATCCTACATTAACTAAAGAAGATTTTATCCAAAAAATAAAAAGATAACTGTCAATAATTGTCTTTTAACTAAATATTAATTGTTTAAAAGATTTAAAATATTTTATAATATAGTAAAAGATGGTGATAAAATGAACCAAGATTTAAAAATTATTAAAAAGAAATATGGGGAGAAGATGGCTCATTTTTGTCGTGATTATTTTCCAACTTTACTAGAAACAGAGGGTCTACTTTTACAATTATTATTAGATAATTTTGAACCAACTCATGATTTATATGAGGATATAATAAAACAAAAGAAAGAAAATGAATTTAAAGATTTTATTTATAGTTTAGTAGATGTCGAAAAAGAGAATAAAATAAAAGTAATTAAAACTCCAAAAGAGTTACTTGAAGATGCTGGTTATGATCTATTTGAGTGTAAGAGTGAGGAAGATATTCAAAGTTTTAAAAAGTATTATGCTCCGGGAGAAAAACTTTGTACTTTTAAAGGTGGAAGACTTGATAGATGTCATGTCTTTTTTGCGGTGAAGAAAAATGTCGATGAAATAAAAAGAGAAGACTATCCTAATCCCCAAAGACAAGATAAATATGGAACTAGTGTTATAAGTATCCAATTTACAAGGGATGAATCACATACTTTATCCATTAAAAATAGATATAATCATCATGTTAATAATCCGGATAGTACTTTTTCAAATAATCTTGATAATATAATAGAGGGCTTAACCGAATCTTTTGGAGAGTATTATGGTTTAGTCCAACAACACCCTAATGGTAAATTTGAATTAGAAGGTTATGTTAGAGCAAGTGATAACAAATATTATAAATATAATCAAGAAATGATGAATGTTTATTATTGTCCTAATAATATTATAATTGATAACTATGAAGTTAAAAGATATGATAAAGAAAAGTATGTTATCTTTAATTATTTTGTCTTAGATCTTGTTAAAAAAGAAGTAAGACCATATGAAGAGTTTATTACAGATTCATTTGTTGATGCAGTTTCTAATATCGAAAAAATAGAGATAAAAAGAAAAGAAGAAGGAAAAGAAATAAAAATTACATTACAAGATAATAGGGAAGTAATCATAACTTTAGATAAAGATAATCAAATTATAAAACTAGAAAATCAAAATATCAAAGAAGTTGGCGATAATTTTTTAGCTTTTGTATATTCCATTCAAGAATTAAATATGCCCGCTTTAGAAATAGCAGGAAAGGCTTTTTTAGGTTGTGGACAAGATGTTAAAAAATTGAATTTGCCAAACTTAAAAAAAGTAGATAATGGTTTTTTGCATTCTAATATTACTTTAGAAGAATTAGATTTACCATCTTTAAGGGAAGTTGGAGATAACTTTCTATCTCGCTGTCGAAAAATTTCTCATTTAAATTTACCAAGTTTACAAAGAGTAGGTAATAATTTTATATTTTATAATGAATCTTTAAAGGAATTAAATTTACCTTTATTAGAGGAAGTTGGCAATGGTTTTTTAAATGAAAATATTCGTTTACAAGAATTAAGTTTACCATCTTTAAAAATAGTAGGTTATAGTTTTTTAAGAAAGAATTTACATTTAGAAAAATTATATTTACCTTCTTTAGAAGAAGTTGGGGATGACTTTTTGTTTTGTTATAGAATTTTTAAGAAAGAGAATATTTCTTCTTTTACAATAGGAAGTGCTGATTTTAATCCTTGGCTTAACAATTCTAATCAAAAAGGTAAAATATAGTAAATTAAAAGCATTTTAGTTGTTTAAAAGATTTAAAATAATTTATAATAGAGTAAAAGATGGTGATAAAATGAACCAAGATTTAAAAATAATCAAAAAGAAATATGGCGAGAAAATGGCTCATTTTTGTCGTGATTATTTTGCCACTATCTTAGAAACAGAGGGCTTACTTTTAAAATTATTATTAGATAATTTTGAACCTAATCATGATTTATATGATGATATTATAAAGCAACTAAGAGAGATAGAATTTAAAAATTACATATATAATTTAGTGAATGTTGAAGATAATAATAAAGAAAGGGTTATTAAAACACCGAAAGAATTACTTGAGGATGCTGGTTATGATTTATATGAATGCACTAGCGAAGAAGATATTCAAAAGTTTAAAAAGTATTATGCAAAAGGTGAAGAACTTTGTACTTTTGATGGAGGAAGGTTAGATAGATGTTATGTTTTCTTTGCTGTTAAAAAGAATGTTTCGGATATCAAAAGAACAAACTATCCCAATCCCAAAAGACAAGATGAATATGGTACTAGTGTTATAAGTATTCAATTTACCAAAGATAAATCGCATACTTTATCCATTAAAAATAGATATAACCATCATGTTAATAATCCCGATAGTACTTTTTCGAATAACCTTGATAATATCACTCCAGGTTTAACCAAATCTTTTGGCGAGTATTATGGTTTAGTACAGCAATATAAAACAAATAGTTTTGAATTAAGAGGATATGTTAAAGCAAATGATGGTAAATTATATAAATATAATCAAGAAATAAACAATATTTATTATTGTCCCAATAATATTATAATTGATAACTTTGAAGTTAAAAGATATGATAAAGAAAAATATATTATTTTTGATTATTTTATCTTAGATTTCGTAAATAAAGAGGTAAGATTATATGATGAAGGAATTTCTGATTCATTTCCTAGTACTATTTCTAATATTGAAAAAATAGAGGTTAAAAGAGAAGAAGATAATAAAGAAATAAAAATAACTTTACAAGATAATAATAATGTAATTATAACTTTAAAAGATAATAAAATGCTAAAGTTAGAATATCCTGAGTTAGAACAAGTTGGGGATAACTTTTTAATTTATAATAGATATTTAAAAGCTTTAAAAATGGCTAATTTACAAAAGATTGGTAATTATTTTTTAGATAATAATTGCATACTAGAGGAACTCGAATTACCCAATTTACAAGAAACAGGTTATTGCTTTTTAAGTCATAATATGTCCTTAAGAGAATTAAATTTACCTCTTTTAAAAGAAGTTGATTATGACTTTTTAGCTTATAATAGTTCTTTAGAAGAGTTAAGTTTACCTAAACTTCGTAAGGCTGGAGATTGTTTTCTATTGGGAAATGAAAAAATTAGAAAATTAGATTTACCATCTTTAGAGATTGTAGGTTCTTACTTCTTATCTAATAATTTAAATCTCGAAAAATTAAACTTGCCTTCTTTAGAATGGGTAGCAGATGGTTTTCTTTGTGATAACGAATTAATTGACGAAGTCTATTTACCTAAATTAAAATTTATTTGTCATTATTTTTTGAGTAGTAATAAAAAATTAAAAAAATTATGGTTACCTAATTTAGAAATAGTGGGAAGTAGTTTTTTAAGGACAAATAATTTAATAACTGAATTATCTTTACCAAAATTAAAAACTGTAAGTGATTATTTTATGTTTGAAAATAATTCTTTAAGAAAATTAGATTTACCTGTACTTGAAGAAATTGGCAATGATTTTTTAGCTAATAATAGTAATTTAGAATATTTAAATATGCCTAATGTTAAAATCAAGGGAAATAATTTTTTAAAGAATAATTCCCAATTTACTAAGAAAGGCTTGGGAAAATTTATGCTTAATATCAATGATTTTTTAGCGAAATGTTTTGATGAAAAGGAAAATAAGAAAGGAAGATAAATATGGAAAAATTAATGATTGTTAAAAAAGATAATTATGAATATACTCTAAAAGATACCGATAATAAGGAATATCAATTTAATATGGAGTTTTATAATGTTGAAAAAGATCCAGAAGTAGGAGATTATCTATTTATGTCGGAAAAAATATTACAAGAAAATAATGCTGTTTTAAGTTTTGATACATTTGAAAGTGAATATGGAAGAAAAATTGAAAATGCTTTAGATGATGATATTGTTGTTTTAATGATTAAAGACGAAAAAATATATTTAAAAAGAGTCTATGGTTAAATAACAAAAGAAAAATAGATTTGGATGAAATAAAAAATAAAGATATAACCTTTAAAGAATTAATAGAAATGTATAAAGAATTATATAATAGTTATTATGAAAATGAACTTGGATTTGATGAAGAAAAAAGAAAAAAAGTTTTAATTCAAGAATTTAATAAAGTTTTTGGAGTTAGGGGGACAAAAATTAGTCATAAATTAGATTCTCATTATGAACTTAAATATTCAAAGTCGAAAAATGTATATACTTTATACTATTTGGAGAGTTATATTGTAAGTGAAATAGATGATATAAATAAATTATTATCCCAAAAAGTATATGAACAAGAAGTATTAGATTTAAGTCATTATCCTATTGCTAAAGAAATAAAGGGAATAAAATTAGTTGATAGTATTTCAATATTAGATGATAAAGATAAATTAAATTTATTAAAAAAGAATTTACTTTGTTATAGTAAAGGAAAGATGGTGATAAAATGAACCAAGATTTAAAAATAATTAAGAAAAAATATGGGGAAAAGATGGCCCATTTTTGTCGTGATTATTTTCCTACTATCTTAGAAACAGACGGCTTACTTTTAAAATTATTATTAGATAATTTTGAACCAAGTCATGATTTATATGATGATATAATAAATCAAGAAAAAGAAGATGAATTTAAAAATTATATTTATAGTTTAGTAGATGTGGAAAAAAATAATAGAATAAAATTAATTAAAACACCGAAAGAATTACTTGAGGATGCTGGTTATGATTTATATGAATGTACAAGTGAGAAAGATATTCAAAGTTTTAAAAAATATTATGCTAATGGTGAAGAATTATGTACTTTTCATGGCGGAAGACTTAATAGATGTCATGTTTTCTTTGCCGTTAAAAAGAATGTCGATGAAATAAAAAGAGATGACTATCCTAATCCCGAAAGACAAGATGAATATGGCACAAGTGTTATAAGTATTCAATTTACTAAAGATAAATCTCATACCTTATCTATCAAAAACAGATATAACCATCATGTTAATAATCCGGATAGTACTTTTTCCAATAATTTAGATAATATTATTGAAGGTTTAACAGAATCTTTTTCCGAATATTATGGTCTTATCCAACAACATTCTAATGATAAATTTGAATTAAGGAATTATGTTAGAGCGAATGATGGCAAATTTTATAAATATAATCTTGAAATAGATAATGTTTATTATTGTCCTAATAATATTATAATTGATAACTTTGAAGTTCAAAGATATGATAAAGAAAAATATATTGTCTTTGAATACTTTATTTTAGATTTAGTTAATAAAAAGATAAGTGTGTATAAACCTAATATAAAAGATACGTTTCCTGTTATTTTTTCGAATATCGAAAAGATAGAAATAAAAAGAAAAGAAAAAACTAAAGAAATAAAACTTATTTTTCAAAATAATAAGGAAGCAATAATAGAATTAGATAAAGATAATAAAATGATAAAACTAGAAGATTTAAATATAAAAGAAATAGGGGATGAATTTTTATTTTTTGCTAATCATTTACAAGAATTAAATATGCCTAATTTAGAAGAAGTTGGCAATCGTGTTTTAGCGCATAATTGCCTAAAAAAATTGGATTTGCCCCATTTAAAAAAAGTAGGAACGGGATTTTTAAGTTATAATTTAGTTTTAAAAGAATTAGACCTACCTTCTTTAGAAGAAGTGGGAGATTGGTTTTTAAATTCTAATAGAATAATTCATAAATTAAATTTACCGGTCTTAAGAAAAACTGGTAATGATTTCTTAAATAAAAATAAAGATTTAGAAGAATTGATTTTACCAGAACTTTTGGAATGTGGCAGTTGTTTTTTACCTATTAATTCTTCTTTAAAAGAAGTAATTTTGCCTAAATTACAAAAAGTGGGGAGAAATTTTTTGTCCTTGATAACAATAACCTTAAAAGAAATATCTTTACCTTCTCTAAAAATAGCGAGTGACTTTTTTCTAACGGATATTGAATTTTTAGAAAAATTAGACCTACCTTTTTTAGAGGAGGTCGGATCACAATTTTTATTTAATAATAATAATCTAAAAGAAATAAACTTACCACGTTTAAAAAAAGCGGGACATGATTTTTTGGCTCAAAATAAAATAATTCAAAAAGTTGATTTACCATCCTTAGAAGTAGTTGGTAATGATTTCTTATATAATGCTACTTCCTTAAAAAGGGTAAATTTGCCATCTTTAACAGTCGTTGGTGATAACTTTTTGCATAGTTATAATTCTGTAGAGGCATTAAGTTTACCTTCTTTAAAAATAGCAGGATCATATTTTTTACCTAGTTATAAAGCCCTTAAAAGGTTATATTTACCAGAAATTGAAAAAATTGGGGATTATTTTTTACATCTCAATACATCTTTACAAGAATTAGAATTACCTAATTTAAAAGAACTGGGACTTTACTGTTTAGTTAATAATAAATTTTTACAAAAATTAAACTTACCTAAATTACAAAAAGTTGGAAATGATTTTTTACGTAATAATAAGATTATTACCGAAATAAATTTACCCTCTTTAGAAGTAGCAGGAAGTAATTTTCTATATAGCAATAATAAACTTTATAAATTAAATTTGCCTAATTTGCAAAGAGTCTATACAGGATTTTTGTTTTGTAATTTAGATTTAGAAGAATTAAATTTACCTTCACTCGTAACCGTGGGAAATTATTTTTTGGACAATGCGGCATGTTTAAAAGAGCTTTATTTGGCTTCTTTAGAAGAAGTTGGCGATTGCTTTTTATATCACAATAATTCTATCGAAAAATTATATTTACCTAAACTAAAAGAAGTTGGGGAGTATTTTATGCATCGTAATAAAGTTTTAAAAGAAGTGTATTTACCTTCAATAGAAAAAATAGGCCTTCACTTCTTAGATAAATATACTGAGTTAACTCATGAAAACTTTGGTCATACGATTAGAAGATAATTAATAATAGTCATTTATTAAATTGATTTATAAATATGGTAATGAGGTGAGACAATGAATGAAGAATTAAAAATAATTAAAAAGAAATATGGCGAAAAGATGGCTCATTTTTGCCGTGATTATTTTGCCACTATCTTAGAAACGGATGGCCTACTTTTAAAATTAATGTTAGAGCATTTTGAACCAAGTCATGATTTATATGAAGATATAATAAATCAAAAGAAAGAAATTGATTTTAAAAATTATATTTATAGTTTAGTAGATGTCGAAAAAAATAAGGAAATAAAAGGAATTAATACGCCGATGGAATTGTTAAGTGAAGTAGGTTATGATTTATATGAATGTACAAGTGAAGAAGATATTCAAAAATTTAAAAAGTATTATGCCAAAGGAGAAGAACTTTGTACTTTTGATGGAGGAAGACTTGATAGATGTTATGTTTTCTTTGCGGTTAAAAAGAATGTCTTTGATATCAAAAGAGAAGATTATCCTAATCCCCAAAGGCAAGATGAATATGGAACTAGTGTTATAAGCATTCAATTTACGAGGGATGATACTCATACTTTATCAATCAAAAATCGCTATAATCATACCGTTAATAATTCCGATAGTACCTACTCAAATAATTTAGATAATATTATTGAAGGTTTAACAGAATCTTTTTCCGAATATTATGGTCTTATCCAACAACACCCTAACAACAGATTGGAATTAGAAAGTTATGTTAAAGCTAGTGATGGTAAATATTATAAATATAATCAAGAATTTTTTAATGTTTATTATTGCCCTCATAATATTGTAATTGATCACTATGAAGTTAAAAGATATGATAAAGAAAAATATATTGTCTTTGATTACTTTATCTTAGACCTCGTAAATAAAGAGATAAGATTATATGATAGAATTAAAGATGCTTTTCCCGATACCATTTTAAACATTCAAAAGATAGAAATAAAAAGAAAAGAAGAGGAAAAAGAAATAATTATAACTTTAAAAGATAATAAAGTAACAATAGTTATAGACAAAGATAATCGAATGATAAAGTTAGACTATCCTAAAATAAAACAAGTAGGAGATGGATTTTTAGGTAATGCTGAATTTCTAAAAGAAATAAATTTACCAAATATCGAAATAATTGATAACGAATTTTTATATCATAATGATTGTTTAAGAAAAATAAATATGCCTAGATTAAGAATTATAGGGGATAGATTTTTGAATCTTAATTTTTCTTTAGAAGAATTATCTTTACCATCCTTAGAGGAAACAGGAATATCATTTTTAGTTTGTAATCGGAAACTTAGAAAATTAAATTTCCCAAATTTAAAAAAAGTAGGAGATAGTTTTTTGGCTAGTAACACACATTTAATGGAAATTAGTTTACCTTCATTAGAAGAGACTGGAAATAATTTTTTGGAAGATAACGTTTTTTTAAAAAAATTATCCTTACCACTCTTAAAAAAAGTAGAAAATAATTTTTTATTACGTAATAGATTTTTAGAAGAAGTAAATCTACCTTCATTAGAAGAGGTTGGAGATAATTTTTTGAAATATCATCCTACATTTATTAGAGAAGATTTTATAACAAAGTTTAAAAGATAAATTTAATACTTGTATTTTTAATAATATTTAGTTTAATAAAAAGAATATAGGAAGGAAAAATATGGAAAAATTAATGATTGTTAAAAAAGATAATTATGAATATACTCTAAAAGATACCGATAATAAGGAATATCAATTTAATATGGAGTTTTATAATGTTGAAAAAGATCCAGAAGTAGGAGATTATCTATTTATGTCGGAAAAAATATTACAAGAAAATAATGCTGTTTTAAGTTTTGATACATTTGAAAGTGAATATGGAAGAAAAATTGAAAATGCTTTAGATGATGATATTGTCGTTTTAATGATTAATGAAGAAAAAATATATTTAAAAAGAGTATATGGTTAATTAACATTTAAAAGAAATGGATGGCGTGAAATTATGCAAGTGATAAAATTTGATTTAAATAATCTATTAAATCAAAATACAGGATTTTCTTATTATATATTGGGTAGAAGTTATGATTTAGAAGAAAATGGTGTATTGCAAGATTATAACAAAGCATTATATTATTATCAAAAAGGTTATGATAAGGATTATCCTCTTTGTATTTATTCTTTAGGAATTTCTTATGAATTAGGTTTAGGTAATGTCTTGAATATAAATAAAAGTAAAGCAAAAGAACTTTTAATTAATGCTTATCCTAAAATCCTTGAATTAATTAATAATCCTAATACTAATGAAGTTGAAAGAGTATATGCCAAATTTGTAATTGGAGCATATTATTATTTTGGACTTGGAAAAATAGAGCAAGATTATAATAAAGCATTTGAAATTATCAAAGAATGTGCTGATAATGGACATCTTGCCGCTATATATGATTTAGGAGCTAATTTCTATTACAATGGTAAAGGTACAGAAGTTAATTATGAACTTGCAGATTTTTATTTAACTAAAGCCAAGGAAAACAATTTAAAAAGAGCAATAGATTTATATGAAACAAGAAATAAAGTAAAAATAAATCATCAACAACATAATATTAGATACTAATTATTTATCATTTTATATGAAATTTTATAATATCTAAAAAATACCAAAGTTGGAGATTATCTATTTGACATTAATAATAAAATATAATTTAAAACTATTGTTAAATATATTATAATTATCTTAGATAAATAGAAAGCAGGATATTTATGAGTATTTTTAAAAAAGAAGTTGTACCACTAGAAAAAGAAGTTGAGTCTCCCAAAAAAGAAATTTCAGTAGCGGATTACTATGGTAATATTGAAATAGATTTACTTGAAGCTGATGATAAAATAATTAAATTTAGTGATGTTACGCCTTCTGATTTTTCTCTTATGTTTACGGAGCATTTTCACGCGTTACTTACTAAAACCCAATATAGTGATGATAGAGTGGGAACAATTACTGATTTAACTGATTCAACAAATTATTTTGAAACTACTATATCAGATGGCTTTCTTTTGGCTCCAGTTCTTAAGTTTGAGAAACCCTTAAAAGAAATATTTAAAAATACTCAAAAAGATGATAAAGGAAGAGATATCGTTTACTTTAGTGAATATCCCATCGAGGCTGTTTCCGATGTTGAAAAAGATGACATTATCATGAAAAGTGAAGAAACCGATAAATCAATTCATTATGCTGTTCACACTTTTTCCGTTTATGAACATTATAATAATTATATATTTTATGAACATCCTGTAATAACTTATAATAATGCCGAATATATTGAAGTCAGAACTAAAACAACTTTAATTTCTAGTGAAGTTTTGCGAATAAAAAATTACGTTGATTATAGTAAGGATTATGTTATAAAATTAAAACCAATTAAATGGTTATGTGATTATGAAAATAATCGTCTTGTTTGTCTTGATGGCTTAATTTCAGGTATTCCTTATAATAAAGTTAATGTAAAAGTTCCTTTTAATCAATCAACTGTTTATGATTTTTTAAAAAATTGTTTATTACCTGATATAAAACAATTTTTGGAAGTTCCCAAATTAGAAGAAGTTAAAAATGAAGAAATTAAAAGTAATGATATAGAAATAAAAGATAATATATTAAATATGTTAAGAGAATTATTGAATAAAGCGAAACTTATCATAGATATGAATGATAAGATTTTAATCGTGGAGGATATTAAAGCTTTAGCAAATTTATATGGAAGAGAAATGTTAAAAATAAAAAATAAAGAAGTAAGTGTTTACGGTAGTACCGAAAGAGAATTAATAAGAAATGGTATATTACCTTATTATGTATATATAGAAGGGGAAATTAATAGAGAGATAAATGAAGATAACAAGGAACAAGAATACAAAGAAATACAAGAAGTTATTAATAAACTTAAAGAAAGAGCAAATTTAATTAATGATGTAGAAGTAAAGAATGATGTAATGTTACAAATATTTAAGTTAAATCAAGAATATTTAAATGAATTATTTAAAGGAAAAGTATCTTATCAAAGAATAGATTTTAATAAACCGTTAGAAAAAGTTAAAACAAATACGGGTGAAATTAAATTAACCTTTGTCCCACCAAGACCTGTATTAATAAAAGAATTAGTGGAAAAAGAAATTGCAATAAGTAGAAGAATAGATAGGGAAATAAGTAATAATAGTTTTAGAAATGAATTATCTGATTTTGAAGAGTTTGCCAATGATGTAGTAAAAAGATAGAGGGTGAAAATATGCTTAATGATGTAAAAATTACATTACTTACTAAAGAAGAATTTTATGGTAATGATAGTAGAAATCCATTTAGACAAGATTATCAATTAGAGGCTATAAAAAAATATGGAACGAAAATACTTAATACTACTTTAGTTAAATTAACTGAAGGAGATGAGGGTTATTCGTGGACGAAAACTAAGGGTACAGGTAATAAAGTAGGATTAATAGATTTTACTGGAGATTATTCTGAAGTGGATAGTAATTATTTTAGAGCGGGGATAAGACCAGTTTTAAAATTACCAGGAAGAGTAGATAAGGTATTTCCCGGAGTAAAGCCTTATTATGATGGACAATGTGAATTTGTTGAACTAGGAGAATACCCTCAATATATAAGTGCTGATATGGATTTTCTGTTAGAAGATGATTATAAGGCTAATAAATTAAAAAAGACCGGAAGAGTATTTCATATAAATAATCAAATATGTGAAGAGTATTATGGTTTTAATGGTAAAAAATATATTCGTTATAAAGTTGATTTAAGATTTTACAGCAGTGTTTATATCCATAGAAGATTTGAAAAAGAAAATGGTGATTATGTTTGGGTTAAAGTTGTTCCTGTTAGATGGTTAGTAGATGATAAAACTGATACTTTGATTTCGGAATATAATTTGCTTTCGGGGGTAAGTTTCAGTATGGATGGCTATGATGGTAATTTTGAAAATACCGAAATGTATGATTTTTTAAATAATGTCATGTTTAGAGATATGTTTCAAGATTATTTAACTAAAAAAGAAGATGAAAAAGACGAACTTAAAAAAGAAGAAGTAAAAAAAGAACCTAAAGATAATATTTTACAAATGATTAGAGAGTTACTTACTAAAACTAAAGAAATTAAAGATGAAGAAGATAAAATAAATATTGTTAATGATTTAATGAGTTTAGCAAGAATATATA
>CANRGQ010000086.1 GCA_947630195.1 uncultured Bacilli bacterium | reverse complement strand
AAAGTAAATGCAATACTTATTCTCATTGTAAATGCAACTGACTTTATGATAATTGCATTTACTTCGAGAATTAAGATAATTATGATTTATCGTAAAATATAATTGTCTTAACATAAATGTTTTGTTATAATAGATTTAAATTTAGAGGTGAATATGAAATTTAACTTATTTGGTAAAAAGAAAGAAGTAGTTCCTTTTGATAAAGAAAGATATATCAAAACATTTTATGAGGCCGCGATTAAAAATGGGCTTATTAAAGAAGGCTTAGAAGAAGAATGGTTAAATTTTTTAAAAAGTACTTTGCAAAGAGAAGAAGATATGCGTATTGTACAAGAAGTTTTTAGTGGACTATTTAATTTAGCGATAACTCCGATGGAATATTTAGAAAATCATGTAATTGATAGTGAAGTAAGAGATAATTTAATTTATTTTAGTTTATATGGTGATGAGTTAAAAAAGCATTTAGAAAATAATGCTAAAAAGACACATTAATTATTTAGATGTGCCTTTTCTTTTGGGATTGTTCCTGACATAGGAAACATTAGATTTATAATTTCTTTTAACATTTTTCTTACTTTGGGTTTTATTCGGTCTTTTTTTCTTGGCATTTGTCTTTTTATTTGCTTCTTTCATTTGGGTTGGAACTTTAGCATCTTTAATAGTAGTCTTCTTTGTTTTCTTTTTAGGTTTAACTTCTTTAGTCTTTTTCGTTTTTTCTAATTCTTCTTTTTTATTTAAGATAAAGTTTTTAATACTTTTTTTATCAATAGCTTTAACTTTTTTCATCTTTTCTTTGGAATCATCATTTGGTTTATCAAAATCATAATATTTTTGTAAGAAAATAACAATAAAAGATATTAGACATACAAAGTAAACTAATATAACCACAATAAAAAATATATCAATAGGGTCAAATGCCTTGTTCACCAAAATTCCTTCTTTCGCACAATATTATAATATATGTTTTGTAAAATTAATAGATATAAAATGTCAAATATAGTAACATTTTTTACATTATTTTATATATGTTATGCTAAAATTCGCTAAAATATGATAAAATTAGGTAGGAAGGTAGGCATAATATGCGAAGTAGATATTTTAAAATTTTAATATTTATTTTCTTATTCATGGTTAATATGAATATTTGTTATGCTGATGTTTATCGGGGGAAAATAACCGGGACTGGTGTTTATTTAAGAAGTGGTCCAGGAACTAAATACAGTTCCATAAAAACTTTAAGTAAAAATAGTGAATATACTTTAACAAGTGATAGATTATATAGTGATGAAGGAGGATGCTCAAAAGGTTGGTATCAACTTTATTATGAGGGAAGTGCCACTGGTTATGTTTGTGCGAGTTACGTTTCTGTATCAACGCTTGTTTATAATGAAAATGCGACGACTAGTTGTGAAGTGAATATGCAAAATGCAGGATTTCCCTCTACTTATTGGCCAGGGCTATGTAAAATGCAAAGTGACCATCCTAATTGGCAATTTAAATCAATTCAAACCGGTCTTGATTGGAGTACGGCCGTAAATAAAGAAAGTGTCTGTGGGGAAAGTTATATTTCGAGTAGTGATCCAAGTAATGTTGACTCAACTTGTCATAATCCTTATTCTAAAACTTGGTATCCAGCATCTGCTAGTGCCGTAGCTTACTATATGGACCCCCGAAATTGGTTAAGTGATTCTTATGTTTTTCAATTTGAATATTTAAAATATGAGGAAGGACTATCTTCATCTTATGCAAGTGCGGCTTCGGATTTAATTGACCATTCGGCTTTCTATAAGTATCACTATGAAAGAGGTACAAACTTAGGTAATGTCATGAATGAAGTTGGTAAAGAATTAAATGTAAGTCCTGTCCATATAGCGTCTCGGGTTTTACAAGAACTTGGGGCTAAAGATTCTTTATACAATTTATATAGTGGGGTTTATCCCGGTTATGAAAATTATTACAACTTCTATAACTTTGGCGTAAGTGATAGTTGTGCAACTTCTAAAGGAGCAACCACTTGTGGACTATCTTATGCTAAAGAGCATAATTGGTATGGTTTACATGAAGCCATAAAAGGTGGAGCTAGTCAAATTGCCAATAACTATATTGCAAAAGGTCAATATACTATTTACTTACAAAAGTTTAATGTTGTGCCAACGGAAAGTAATAAGTTATATGGCCACCAATATATGACGAATATAAACTCTCCATCAGAAGAATCAAAATCTTCATATAAAACTTATAATAATGCCGGGCTTATAAATAGTCCATTTGTGTTCTATATTCCGGTTTATAATAATATGGATATTACCAATTACAATACCAGTAATGGTGCCGTTGATAGTAATGCCTCAACTGATCCATCAAAACTTGCCGTTAGTACGATTGTTACAAGTAGTGGTTATCATTATTCCGGAGGAAATATTTCCGGAATAGTAGCCAATACTTCGATAAGTGAACTTAAAGGAACAATCGAAAGTATTGCTGGAAGTGGCGCCGTAACTGTTAAAAATGCGAGTGGTAACGTTGTAACTGATGGTAGTATTGGTACCGGTTATAAAATAACGATTAAAAATGCCAATACTAATGAAACTTTAACCGCTGTTGTTAAAGGGGATACTTCAGGAGATGGCGTTATTAATGCTCTAGATTTATTACAAGTTCAAAAAAACTTACTCGGAA
>CANRGQ010000085.1 GCA_947630195.1 uncultured Bacilli bacterium | reverse complement strand
TATAATTATACTATACGAACAAATGAATGTCAAGACATAATTTCACTTTTTGCATGACTTTCCTATTGTATAAAAAAGAAGAAATACCTTTTTATATTTCTTCAATGTATTCAAGTAATCTTATAAACATGTTAATAAATAATGAATCTAATCCTGCTCTTTTTAATTTTCTAATTTCAATTCTTTTTTTATTAATTGGTAAATTACTAAACATAATTAAACCAATTCTTTCTTTAAGTATTGTATCAATACTTAAATCACTAATAATTTCATTAATATCTTCATTAATTATTCTTAAGGCTTCAATTTCAATATTAGCCCCCGTAATATTTACAACTAAACTTTTTTTAGTATCAATCCCTTTTATTTCGACTAAAAAATCATTTTCATCATTGTAATAAGTAAAATCTTTCTTTTCTTCTCCCCCAACTTCAACATTTATTCTTTCCGGAACTCTTGTATTTCTAAACCGAATAAAATAATCTCTTATATCGGGTATAATACCCGTTTTACCTTCTACGGGATGAATTGATAAAGTATAGTTATCTTTACTATAATCAAAATCTATTGCCGTTATTATATAATAACCTTCTTCATATAAAGAAGATACCCCATCATCTTCATATAAACGATAAACATTACTGCTTCCTGGGAATATATCAATATCTAAAGCCTTTGGAGGGTTCGTATTATTGATATTTTCATCAAGTTTAGCTAAAGGTATAATTGATCCCGCTTTCGCAAATACCGGATAATCTTCATCTTTAAAGAAAGAGACATATCTTTTATTACCCATAAACTTTTTACCGGTTTTAAAATCATACCAAACTCCTTTAGGTAAGAAGATTTTTTCCACACTTCGATTCATGATTTCATCTTTTGCTTTTGTTATCGGAGCCACAAGTAACTCGGTACCAAAATAATATTCATTCCGATAATCTGGTTCATCAAATATTTCCGGATAGTAATAATATATTGGTTCCACTAAAGGAAGACATGATTTATGATATTTATAACATTCCGTATAAATATACGGTATTAATTTATGTCTTAATTTACAATAGTCTTTAACTATAGTATAAGTTTTCATATCCCAACGCCATGGTTCTCTTTTATAATAAGCTCCCCTTTTAGCACTAAATCTAAATATCGGACTAAAACAAGAAAATTCGGCATATCTTAAATATAACTCACTATCTTCCATTCCCCCTTTATATCCTCCCACATCATGACTCCACCAAGAAAGTCCAATATTTGAAGCAGTTGAATTAAAGTAAGGTAAATATTTTAAAGTATCCCAACCAACTTTAGTTTCTCCAGAATAATGGATTGGATATTTATGAGCACTTTTGCCCCCGTTACGGGAAAATATTATGCCTCTTTTTTCCGGAAATTTCTTATAGTCATTAAAATGATAATAATTTAAAGCTCTTGTCGTTATTTCATCTCTATTATCAAGCCAAAAGAAATCAATACCAATTTCATATAACGGATTAATTAAATTATTAAAGTAACTTACAATAAAATCTTTATCTAAACATCTAAAGGGTATTACTTTATCATTTGGTAAATTTAACTCATTACACATCGTTAAAAATTTATCTTCCATCGCATTAATACCTTCAGAAGCATCTAAGTTTACTCCTACTCTTATACCTCTATCATGCATATATTTAATAAAATATTCTGGATCTTTAAATAATTCTTTATTAAAACTATAACCACTTTTATATAAATTATAATTATTTTTATCTTTCTTATGCCAAAATTCTCCAAGTAATAAAACGGATAATGGAACATTTTGTTTATTAAAAGTTCTGACTAATTTTTGCACATCTTCCATACTATATATTTGGTCTCTATTCCACCAAATACCTAAAGCATATCTTGGTATCATTGGAGGATACCCAGTTAAAGTAAAATAATCTTTTAAACATAAACCAAAGTCTCTCCTATAAGCAAATAAATAGATATCTATTCTTTTAGTATTATTTAAATTCATAAATCCATCATTATCAATAAGCATCGAATAACTATCATCTAATGTTGCAAAACCATCAGTAGAATATAAACCTTTACTTAAAACAGTTTCACTACCAAAATCTTCTATACTAAAAGCACTACCTTTAAAGTTTCTCGCTTCCGGATGCCCATAATACCACATTTTATCGGTATTAACTAGTTTTACTTTAAGATTAGAATCAGGAGCAAAAGAAGGTCCTTTAAAAGCTTTTTCTTTGGCATATTGTAAAATAAAGTATTTAGTTGTTATTACTAAATATTTCTCATCTTGTTCTACTTTTATCTTTGGTACTGGAAAATTACGATTAGATACAATTTCGGTCATTCCATCATAAAAAGTACCATCAAGTGAATATTCTAATCTTACTAAACGTTCACTTAAGACAGTAATACGATAGTTTACCCCTTTAAAGGTTACTCTACTATCACTAACTAGATTATCTGTATTAACTTTAAAATGTTCTCCTAAACTAGCCATATCTAACCTCTTTTTATTTTCCCTATTATAAGAATATCAAAATTTAGTCTTTTTTTCAAGATAACTCAAAAGAAAACTGATAAAACTATCAACTTTTACATTAATATTTTTATCAGTTTCTACTTTAACATTTATAACTTACACTCGGCCGGTGCCGGTATTATAGATTTATATAATATAACAATTTCTAACCGGCACACCTTTAGTTTATCGCCATATTGCCGCCTTGGGCGATATTA
>CANRGQ010000084.1 GCA_947630195.1 uncultured Bacilli bacterium | reverse complement strand
TATAAAAGAAAAATTTAAAAGTGAAGATAAGAAATGTTATTTTGCAATAGCATTTCTTTTAGTGGGATTATTTACATCTCTAACATTACTTTTTATAAAAGATACTCATGCTTATTATAATTATGAGATGGCACCAGTACCTATATTTACCTCTAAAGTTGGAAACTTTGCTGGTGAAGGTGAATCAGTAAAAACAGGACCACTTACAGATAAAGACACTGATGTTAATATAATCTTTTATACCCAGATGCCCGATAATAAAGATAAATATATGGTAAGTAAATACTTACCTATAAATGGTTATGAAGTAAATAGTGATAAATCCAATTGTTATCCAGCAGAAGGTGGAGATGCTTTATATAATTCTTATACTATTGATAGTGAAGGAAACTTAAATATAAAATATACTGAAAGTAAACCAACGCAAGTAGTATGTCGAATATACTATGATAGAGATAAACTATCAGATGTAATTATCTATGCTTATGTAGAAGATGAAAACGGAGATAGAAAATATAATGATAAAACTTATAAGTTAGTTAATACCATAGATAGTAGTTATACCCAAATGAGTAGTTATGAATGTAAAAGTAAAACATCTAAAACAAGTTTTACATATGACACAACAACTGGATTTACAATAACATCAACTGGACCAGATACCTGTTATGCCTATTTTAATAAATAGAAAGGAAATTATAAAATGAAAAAGAAATTAGTATTAAGAAGTGTAGTAGTTATATTAATTATTTTAAATGTCTTTGTAGTATATTTATTAGCAATACCTAATGATAAAAAAGAATTAGAAGAAGTACAAACTCAAAAGATATTAGAAAGCAATGATAAACAACTTGCTATTTGGGTACAAGAAACAAATGGTGAATGGCATGAACAAGAAGATAGAAGTAAATGGCCAGACCCAAGCACCCATGGTTTTGTTGGAGCAGAATGTACAGATAGTGAAGGAGCAACAATACAATGGGAGAAAGTATTAACATTTAGTCTTGCAGATAAAACAGCAACAATAAAAACCAAACAAACATCATATTGTACATTATACTTTGCAACAGGAGAACCAGCCTTAGACCATTTAAAAAAGAAAGGTGGAAGTACCTTTAACAGTACAAGTGCAGTAGATGGCATGTATAGATTCAAAGGAGGCTCAACAGCAGTAACAACAAACTATATATGTTTCGGAACAACGGTAGAAAGTACATGTACAGGTACTCCAGCAACATACATGTATAGAATAATAGGGATAACAAGCGCAACAGATAATACAATAGGATTATACGCTAATCAATTAAAAATAATAAGAGCAGTACCATCGAATCAAAGTCAAGTATGGCATAGTGATAGATATAGTGATGTTAAGTGGGATTCATCAAGTGCGAAGACATATCTTAATGGAACTTTTCTTAATACAATAAAAGGCTTAGCAGATGGAGCATACTGGGAAAGTATGATAAGTAGTCATAAATGGTATAATGCGGACCAAACTGACACCCCAGGAACAACAGAACCAAAAACAAGTCAAACAGCAGAAAGTAAAATAGGCTTAATGTATGGAACAGATTATATGAATGCAAACGGAGCATCAACAAGTAATTGGTTATTTATTACCAACGGATGGAGTGGTAATCCATCTAAAGAAGAATGGACTATGTCTAGGTATGGCTTCAGCTTCGGCGGCTATTACAATGCGTGGTATGTGAGTTCGTACGGCTCCTTGAGCTGGGATAATATGGACCGGAAGTATGCGGTTCGCCCAGTCTTCTATCTGCAATCCGGGGTAAACTTAACAGGGGAAGGAACAAAAGAACATCCATACATAATAACAAGTCTTCCTAATAATTAATCATTACTTGACTAATTATTGTCATATATTAATAAAATATGTGTAATATTAAGGCTTTTTTGGTATAATTTTATTAGAAAGTGTGGAAAATAACTATGGAAGAAAAAAAGGGAAAAGTTGATAGTGAAAAAAATAAAGTTAAACTAAAAAGCGAAATGTATAACCATGACAATGAACATATGGAAAGGCGAGAAGAAGATAATGATGCCGTTATGTGGGGATTTGTTCTTGGGTTTATTCTTTTCTTTATTCTTCTTATTTTAATAATTGCTTTTACAGTATAGGAGGAATAATAATGGTTCTAAAGTGCTTAGAGATATTTTTAGCCCGGATAGTGGATGTAACTCTAGGTACAATTAGAACCGTTTTTTTCGTTAAAGGAAAAACTATTGAACCTTTTATTATTGCTTTTTTTGAAGTCTTAGTTTGGTATATTGTTGCAAGAGAGGCTATTAATACGGATATGAATATGTGGATTGTGGCCATATTTTATGCCGCTGGCTATGCCACAGGTACTTTTATTGGGTCTAAATTATCCCAAAAATTAATTAAAGAAGTTGTGGGAGTTCAAATAGTTTTAAAGAAGGGTTCTGAGAAATTAGTTTCTAAATTAAGAAAGATGGGTTATGTAGTATCCGTAATTTTACTTAAGAATGATTATGAAGGTAATGATAAAGATATGTTATATATTCAAATTAGTAACAGAAGATTAAAAGAACTAACTAATATTGTAAATAATTTTGATAAAGAAGCCTTTATGGTGGTAAGTGAAACAAAACTTGTGCATAATGGCTTTATTAAATAACTTTTGGACTGAATTAAAAAATAAATGCACATCAAGAGATAAAAAATTAAATTAAAGTAATAAATGCCCATAAAATAAGGGA
>CANRGQ010000083.1 GCA_947630195.1 uncultured Bacilli bacterium | reverse complement strand
CTTCGGATGTTAAGTGGGAAGCATCTAGTGTAAAAAGCTATTTAAATGGAGATTTCCTAAACACAATAAAAAGCGGTTCAAATGGAACATATTGGAATAAACTAATAACAAGTCAAAATTGGTATATCCAAGACCAAACAAGCACACCAGGAGCAACAACAGAACCAACAGGAGCAAAAACAACATTACCAAGTCAAGTAGGCTTAATGTATGCCACAGATTATATGAATGCAAACGGAGCATCACCAAATAGTTGGTTATTTATCACCAAAGGATGGATTGGAAATGCGTCAAATCAAGAATGGACCATGTCTAGGTACGGCCCCAACGGCGACGGTGTCCCGAAGACCCTGGCGTGGTATGTGTTGAGTTCGACCGGCTCCTTGAACTACTACCTTGTGGCCAATCCGTATGCGGTTCGCCCAGTCTTCTATCTAAAATCCGGGATATTGTTAACAGGTGATGGAACAACAACTGATCCATTTAGAATAGCAGGTTAAATTAATAACTTGCTTTTTCTTAATAAATGTTATGGCAAAACCGGGATACAATGGCAATTTTGCCATTGACTTTATTATTTCTTTATTTTATAATTTCTATAGGGAGAAATAATAATGAAAAGAGAAATTGAAGAAAAGTTTAAAAAATTATCTAACGAAAGGAAAGTTATATTACTTACTGGGGCAAGACAAGTAGGTAAATCTACTTTTATTAAAGATATAAAAGAAAATAATCGAGAATATGTTACATTAGACGATTTAAATTTAAGAGAACTGGCACAAGATGATCCAAAATTATTTTTAATGAACTATAAAAGACCAATTATAATTGATGAAGTACAATATGCTCCAAATTTATTTCCATATATTAAAATGGAAGTAGATAATACTAAAGATAAAGGAAGTATTTGGCTTACTGGTTCTCAAAAGTTTGAACTTATGCAAAAAGTTAGTGAATCACTAGCGGGTAGAGTATCCATATTAGAATTATCTTCCTTAAGTTATGCGGAAAAAAATGGTTTTAAATCTAAATTATTTATCCCAAATAAAATATCTACTAATTTTACAGTTACTCCAAAGGAAATATTTGATGATATTTTTAAAGGGGGAATGCCGGAATATATTGTTGATAATTTAGATAGAAATGCCTTTTTTAACGATTATATAACAACATACTTAGAACGTGATGTTAGAAATTTAGCTCAAGTTGGGGATTTAATGGCCTTTAGAAAATTCTTAGTAGCGGTTGCTTCAAGAAATGGGGAAGTATTAAACTTTGAATCCATTTCTGAAGATGCCGGAATTGATTCTAAAACTGCTAAGAAATGGATTTCCATATTACAAGCTAGTGATATTATATATCTACTAGAGCCATATTTTAATAGTGAATTAAAAAGAGTTACAAAATCTCCTAAAATTGTCTTTTTAGATTTAGGATTATGTTCTTATTTATGTGGCTGGAACAGTGGTGAAAATATAATGAATTCTAGTGTATCGGGACATTATTTAGAAAGTTATGTAATTAGTGAATTAATTAAAAATAAGAGAAATAATGCTAAAACTTTAAATTATGATATTTATTATTATCGGGATAGAGATGGTAAAGAAATAGATTTAATTATTTCTTTAGATAATGTTATTTATCCATTTGAAATTAAAAAGACTGCTAATCCCAATAGAAGTATGATAAAAAACTTTAAGATTTTAGAAGATAAAAATATTAAAGTAGGAGATGGTGGATTACTTTGTTTCTATCCAAGTATTATTCCTTTAGATGAACATAATAAATCTTATCCTATATCAGTTATATTTTAGGTGAATTATGGATAAAAGAGTTAGCGCAAGAGGAATAATTATTGAAGATA
Organism: uncultured Bacilli bacterium; assembly: GCA_947630195.1. GTDB lineage: Bacteria > Bacillota_I > Bacilli_A > RF39 > UBA660 > SIG200. Next base: position 1,208 of record CANRGQ010000083.1, on the reverse strand, counting down.
AAGAAGTATATCTTATGTTTAGAAGAAGAATACTTGATGATGGAAGTATTAAAGAATATTATGTTATACCTGGTGGAGGTATAAATGAAAATGAAAGTTTAGAAGATTGTTTAAAAAGAGAATTAAAAGAAGAATTATCTATAGATATTAAAATAAATAGTTATCTTGGTTATGATGAAAGTAAAGATACTATTGCGCATTTCTATTCTTGCTCAATAATAAATGGTATTCCTAGTTTAGGAGGAGAAGAATTAGAAAGATGTTCTAAAAGTAATTATTATGAAATAAAAAAAGTTAAAATAAAAGATTTAGATAATATAGATATTATGGCTAAAGATATGATTATAAAAGCAGCAAGTAATTAAACTAAATATACACACTACTATTGACTTGTGTGTATATTTAGTTTAAAATATATATCAGGTGATTAAAATGATTTATAATTATATTGAAATTAAAAAGAAATATGGTTCAAATTATAAAATTAATATTGCTATTAGTAAAGGTTTACTATATAAAATTGAAAATGGTATATATTCTACTAAAAAATATAATCATTATTTAGAAGTCTTTACTAAAAAATATCCTAAAGCAATTATTTCCAGTGATAGTGCATATTATTATCATAATTTAACCGATGTTATTCCTAAAAAAATATGTATAACTTGTGAAAGAGATTCTAGTAGATTTAGTGATAAAAATATAGATCAATCATTTTCTATAGATAAATATTATAATTTAGGAAAATGCACTATTGAATATGAAGGGGTTAAGATAAAAACATATAATAAAGAAAGAATGCTTTTAGAACTTGTTAAAAACAAAAATAGAACACCTTATGATTATTATAAAGAAATTATTGAAAACTACCGAAAAATTATTGATGATTTGGATGTATATAAAATTCAAAAATATGCTAGAGTCTATCCAAATGGCAACAAATTGTTAAAGATAATTCAAGATGAGGTATTCTAAAGAATATATAGAATAATAAGTAAAATAGAAAATAAAATATATTATGAAGAAATATTTTAATGTTCTATTTACTTTTTTTATATGTGTTTTAGTTTTTTATTCTCTTAAAGTAGAGGCTATCCTTCCTTTAACTGGTAAGTACATTATAATTGATGTGGGACATGGAGGTATCGGTTAAACCCAAAAATAGATGAAATGGCTATTTTGGTAAGTAAATACAAGAGTTTAAGGTA
>CANRGQ010000082.1 GCA_947630195.1 uncultured Bacilli bacterium | reverse complement strand
GGCCTGTGGAGGAGTGAAATCCAATGAAGCAGGAAAGATAAGCCGTGAGGCTTATCAAGGTGAAACGAAATAAATTTATTTATTGAGTTTTACTTTTGTTCTTTCTCTAAGTACCATTAGATACAAAAGAATAAAAATGATGATAATTAATAACTTGTTCAAATCTTTGCGTTCACAATTCGTTCATTTTAAAAAAAAATAATTCCATTTTTAGGAATTATTTTTCATTGCTTTCTTTTAAAATTTCTAAAGCTCTATGCATCTTCATATCGTATTTAACAACTTCTAATGAACCATAAGCATTAATTAATTCTTCTAATTTAATACCATAATTTTCGGCCATTTCTTTGGCTTTAGCTTCTACTTCTTTTTCGGTAAAGTCAATTTTTTCATTATCAGCAATATATTCAATTACATAACGATAACGAATATTTTTAATAGCTTCAGGTTCCATTTGTTTATGTAAATCCTCATGTTTAGTACCGGTTATTTCATAGTATTGTTCTAAAGAGATACCTTGCATTTTAAGTTGTCTTTCGTATCCTTCCATCATTCTATGAACTTCACTATCAATAATTTCCGGATTAATTTCTACTTCTAGGTTTTTTGCAGCAGCCTCAAGTAAATCATCAACAAACTTATCATCAAGTTCATGTTCTTTTCTATCTTTTAAAGTCTTTTCTACTTCTTTTGTAAATTCTTCTTTAGTTTTAACATTTGTTAAACCTAAATCTTCATAAAATTCTTCATTAATTTCGGGTAACACTTTAGTTTTAATTTCGTGAATTTTAACTTTAAATGTAACATCTTTTCCTTTTAAATCTTCGACATAATTTTCGGGAAATTTTAAATTTAAAGTAACTTCTTCATCTTTCTTATGAGAAATTAAACCTTCTTCAAAGCCAGGAATAAAAGTATGGCTACCAATTTCAAGTGGGTAGTTTTCACCCTTACCACCTTCTAGGGCCTTACCATCAACAAAACCATCAAAGTCAATAACAACTGTATCGCCTTCGGTTACTTCCCCATTATCTTTAACGACAATTTCCGCTAAGTCTTCTCTTAAATGTTCAATTTCGTGATCAATTTCTTCTTTACTTACTTTAGCAGCTTCTTTTTTAACTCCTAAATTTTTATAAGAAGATACTTTAACTTCTGGTTTCGTAATAATTGTAAACTTAAAGATAACTGAACCATCAGATATACCTGTTACATCAACACTTGGTTCAATAACTGGAACGAGTTTATTTTCTTCAAATAATTTTTTATAAGCTACACCAATAGCTTCATTTACCGCTTTCGGATATAATGACTCAATTCCAAATTTCTTTAAATAAACTTCTTTTGGAACCATACCTTTTCTAAATCCATCAATTTTAACTTCTTTTACTTCCTCTTTAAAAGCGTTATCTAAACAAGTTTCCCAATCTTTTCCTTCTAATTTTATTTCAATTTCATGTACGTTTTTCATAGTTTCCCTTCTTTCAAATACCTCTATATTATATTATAAATTCTAAATATTAGCAATAAAACATTAACTTTCTTTAAACTCTTTATGATTTCTTTCCAAGATTTTGACAGACTCTTTTAATTCTTTGCCTATTCCCTTAAATTCTTTCTTTGTTAATTTTTCAGTATCCCTTTGGCCAAAATAATAATTTACTTCATTATTAGACTTACTTACAATTGTACTTATTTTACCTTCATCAATCCTAATTTTAAAGTTTTCTTCCGGAGTATTTATAATTATAGTAATCTTTGATTTCAAAAAGTTTTTCCCTTTAAAAGAACAAGATAAGATATCAATTATTTTAGATAAAGAAATATTAAAATAATTTTCCGATAAAAGAGCCTCCTCTAAAGTGTCCATTCTTAATATATATTTAATTGCTTTATAAGGAAAGAATATTTGAATATTTACATCTGTCTTACCTTTAGTTAAAGTAATATTATAACATCTATCATCTCTAACATAATTTCTTTTTAATTTTAAATTATCTTGATGGTTATTATGTTCTAATTTAGTTAAAGTAAAATTATCTTCTAGAACATATTTTATATGTTTACTTTCATTTTTATAATAAACTTCTAAATTATTATAGCCTTGGTTAGTTACATAAGCTTTTAGGATTAAAGTATTATTAGTACTTACCCCTTTAGCAATAAAGAAAATGGTATGGCTAGCATCTTTCACATTATATATTCTTGGATGACTTAAAAGGTAAGTATCTTTTTGATTATTTTTATCTATTGTTTGTTCTAAAACATTGGCGGTTATTTTTTCTAACTCCTCACGTTTTACTGCTAGATATCCTAACCATTCTCTTAAATATAATCTTAATTTTTTACTATCAATAACAACTTCCATAGATATCCCTCTTTTAGATGTTAATATTATAACGAAATTAAAAGAACAAAAGTAAAACTCAATAAATAAATTTTATTTCGTTTCACCTTGATAAGCCTCACAGCTTATCTTTCCTGCTTCATTGGATTTCACTCCTCCACAGGCCATATTTCCGACAGTCGCTGCCGTACTTGTTTTATTTTATATATTATTATTATTATTTATTATTTTTAATTTTGATATTTCTCTTTATAGTAACTTATTATTCCTTCATACATTATATTTAGACTCGCATTTAAATCTCTTTCTATCTCTATTCCACATTTAGGACATTTATATTCCCTTATTTTGATATCTTTCATTTTATTATTCTTATGTCCACAACAACTACATATTTGACTACTGGCATAGTATCTATTTACTTGGATTAATTTCTTATTTAACCAAAGACATTTATATTTAAGTCTTTTTATTATGTCACTCATTGTGGAATTTAAAATATTTTTTCTAAGAGATTTATTGGCTTCTTTTATCATATCGTTTATACTTAAATCTTCAGTTACTATAATATCATTTTCTTTTATTATTTTACTTACTATTTCTTCATTTGTTTTTCTTCTAGCATTTTGTAACTTCCTATATGCTTCTTGAAGTTTCATTTTATATTTATAATAATTTTTACTTCCTTTTATTTTTCTTGATAAGCCTTTTTGTAATCCTTTTATTTTCTTTTCATATTTATTTAAATAATTAGGATTACCATAGCTTATTCCTTCACTAGTTGTTATTAAACTTTTTATTCCCATATCTATTCCTATTATTGATGTTGTATCAGATTTAACATAAGGTATTTTTTCTTCGACACATATAGATACATAATATTTATTAGCAACATGTTCTATTGTGGCATTTATTATTCTTCCATTTATATATTCGATATTGCGATAACCTCTTATCTTTACTTCTTTTAGTTTAGGTAATGTTATAGTTCTTTCTTTTAAATCTAATTTAATGTTTTCATAAAG
>CANRGQ010000081.1 GCA_947630195.1 uncultured Bacilli bacterium | reverse complement strand
TGAACCCTAACGATCACCCACATGGTGGTGGTGAAGGTAGAGCACCAGTTGGTCGTAAGAGTCCTATGACTCCTTGGGGTAAACCAGCCCTTGGTCATAAAACTCGTAAATCTAAAAAGGCTTCTGAAAAACTTATTATTAGTAGGAAGAGTAAATAGGAGGATAATATGGCAAGAAGTTTAAAAAAAGGACCTTATGTTGAAGAATCACTTTTAAAAAAGGTTCAAAATTTAAATAAAGAAAATAAAAAGACAGTTATTAAAACTTGGTCAAGAAGAAGTACTATCTTCCCTGACTTTGTCGGACACACAATTGCAGTTCATAATGGCAAAGAATTTATTCCAGTTTATATAACTGAAGAGATGGTAGGTCATAAACTTGGCGAATTTAGTCAAACTCGTAAGTTTACTGGTCATGCTGGTGGAGGTAATAAATAATGGAAGCATACGCAATACATAAAGGAGCAATTATTAAACCTCGTCTTGCAAGAATGACTATGGATCTTATAAGAGGTAAAGATGTGGCTACTGCTCGAAAAATTTTAGAAACTACAAATACAAAAGCTAGTAGATTAATCTTAAAAGTATTAAATTCTGCTACGGCTAATGCTGTTAACAATAATGGGGCTAAAGAAGAAGATTTAGTTATTAAAGAATGTTTTGTTAATCCAGGACGTACTTTAAAAAGAATCCAATTCGCGAGTCGTGGAAATGTTGATAGACATGATAAAAGAACAAGTCATATTAAAGTTATTGTAACAGATAATGTTAAGGAAGGAAGTGAAGCATAATGGGACAAAAGGTTAATCCAGTCGGATATCGTTTAGGGGTTAATAAAGATTGGGATTCTCGTTGGTATTCTAAAGAACATTATGCTGAATACTTAAATAAAGATATTAAAATAAGAGAATATATCTTAAAAACTTTAAAAGATGCCTCTATTTCTTCTGTAATTATTGAAAGAAAGAAAAATAGAGTTGATGTCACAATAAGAACTGCTAAACCAGGTGTTATTATTGGTCGTGGTGGAGAAGATATCGAAAAACTTCGTAAGAAAGTAGCAAGTCTTGTTAATGAAGAAGTATACATTAATATTGTTGAAGAAAAGAATGCTTTCTTAAATGCGAAATTAGTTGCTGATAACATCGCGATGCAAATTGAAAATAGAGCACCTTTTAGAGCAGCTCAAAAAAGAGCAATTAGAGACACAATGAAGGCTGGAGCTAAAGGAATTAAAACTTTAGTATCTGGAAGATTAAATGGTGTTGAAATGGCTCGTAGTGAAGGATACACTGAAGGAACTGTTCCTCTACATACAATTAGAGCGGACATTGATTATGCCCAAAGTGAAGCTAACACTACATATGGTAAAATAGGGGTTAAAGTATGGATTTACAAAGATGAAATTTTACCAGCTAAGAAGAAAGTTGTAAAGGAGGCGACTTCAGATGTTGATGCCAAAAAGGACTAAATATAGAAAGTCGCATAGATTAACATATGATGGTCATGCCAAAGGAAATACGACCTTAACTAAAGGGGAATATGGCTTAATGGCTTTAGAGGGAGCATGGGTTTCTGCTCGTCAAATTGAAGCAGCCCGTATTGCCATGACTCGTTATATGAAACGTGGTGGAAAAGTTTATATTAATATTTTCCCACACTTACCTATTACGAAAAAACCTTTAGAAACTCGTCAAGGTAAAGGAAAAGGTAACGTAGAACAATATGTTGCTGTCGTAAAGGTTGGAAAAATTATGTTTGAAATAAGTGATGTTGAAGAAGCCACAGCTCGTGAAGCTTTAAGACTTGCTTCTCACAAACTTCCAATCAAATGTAAATTTGTTAAAAAGGATGGTGAATAATAGTGGATATTAAAGATATTAGAAAGTTATCTAATCAAGATTTAGTAAAGAAAATTAGAGAAACTAAAGAAGAATTATTCACAAAAAGAATGCAACAAGCAAATGGTACTTTAGAAAAACCAAGTACCCTTAGAACTTTAAGACATGATGTTGCAAGAATGAAAACTGTTCTTAGAGAAAGAGAATTAGAGGAGGCGGATAAATAATGGCTAAAAAAGTTGAAGAATCTAAAAGAGTTCAAGAATTAGTAGGTAAAGTTGTAAGTAGTAAAAACGATAAAACTATTACTGTTTTAGTCGAAACTTATAAACGTCATCCTTTATATAATAAACGTGTTAAATATTCGAAGAAATATGCAACACATGATGAAAAGAATATAGCAAATGTAGGAGATACAGTAAGAATTAGAATGACTAAACCTATTTCAAAAACGAAAAAGTATGAATTAGTAGAAGTTATTACTAAGGCTGTAGTTCTTTAGGAGGTATTGTTATGGTTAGTCAAGAAACAAGATTAAAAGTTGCTGATAACACTGGTGCTCGTGAACTTTTAGTTATTAAAGTTATGGGTGGTAGTAAAGTTAAAAGCGGTAATATTGGTGATGTTGTTGTAGGAACAGTTAAAAAAGCCATTCCCAATAGCAATATGCCTAAAGGAAAAGTTGTTAAAGCCGTTATTGTTAGAACAGTTGAAGGTGTTCGTCGTTCAGATGGCTCTTATATAAAATTTGATGATAATGCTTGTGTACTTATTAAGGATGATAAAAGTCCAATCGGTACTAGAGTATTAGGACCAGTTGCTAGAGAATTAAGAGAAAAAGATTATATGAAAATCGTTTCTTTAGCTCCTGAGGTTTTATAGGAGGATTTTATGAGTATAAAAGTAAATGACACTGTTAAAGTTTTAACTGGAGAAGATAAAGGTAAAACAGGAAAAGTATTAAAAACATTAAGAAAAGAACAAAAAGTAGTAGTGGAAGGTGTTAATATTGCGAAAAGACATACTAAACCTAGAACGCAAAATGATCAAGGTGGTATTTTCGATATTGAAATGCCTATCCATATCTCAAATGTAAAATTAGTAGATAGTAAGGCTTCTAAAGATGTAAAGAAAGCAGAACCTAAGAAAGAGGCTAAAAAAGCTGATAGTAAAAAGGAATCTCCAAAAAAAGAAGCCAAGAAAACTACAAAGAAAGCTAGTAAGTAGGTGAATTTATGAGTAATTTTAAAGAACTATATGAAACAAAAATTAAAAAAGATTTACAAAATGAATTTAAATACAAAAGTGTAATGCAAGTACCAAAACTAGAAAAAATTGTTATTAATATGGGTGTTGGTGAAGGAAGTCATGATGTTAAATTCATTGAGGCTGCCGTAAAAGACTTAGAATTAATCGCTGGTCAAAAAGCAGTAGTTACGAAAGCTCGTAAATCAATTGCTGGTTTTAAATTAAGAGAAGGAAATCCTGTTGGTGTTAAAGTAACATTAAGAGGAGAAAATATGTATAATTTCATGGAAAAATTAATTAAAGTTAGTCTTCCAAGAGTTAGAGATTTTAGAGGAATATCTGCTCATGCCTTTGATGGAAATGGAAACTATACTTTAGGAGTTAAAGAACAATTAATTTTCCCAGAAATTGAATACGATAATGTATATAAAATTAGAGGAATGGATATTATCTTTGTTACTACGGCAAAGAGTAATGAAGAAGCATATGCATTACTAAAGGCATTTGGAATGCCATTTAAAGGTTAGGTGTAATTATGGCTAAGAAAAGTAT
>CANRGQ010000080.1 GCA_947630195.1 uncultured Bacilli bacterium | reverse complement strand
ATTTAAGAAAAATTAATATTTTTTATTAAATATATTAATCAATTTTTAGTAAAATTCTCTACAAAGGAAAAAATATTAACAATGAGGGTGTTGAAAAACAAAGTTAGTTTTGTTATAATGTTATAGTAGAAAAGGGTTGACGAAGAAGATGGCAAAGATAAAATTAAATTTAGTTTCCGGGGCAGTGGTAGAAAAACCATTAATATGTGCCTTTAAAGCTAATAATTTAGAATATGTAGTATTAGATAATGAGATGAATGGTTCCATGGGTTTACCAATTATTTTAGTTTGTAAATTAGAAAATGGTAAACTTGTTAAAATATTAGACCAAAATGAATGGCAAATAGTTAAAGAGTATTTAAAAAATATTATTGCAGGAAGTCAAGTAGAACTTATTAAAGTTGCTCCTGAGATGATGGCCGATGATATTTATTATACCCAACTTACTTTACCACTTCCGTCATTTGATGCTTTAAAAAATGCTTATCAAATAGAAGAGACTAAAGTAGAGACTCCAGTTGAGCCAACAGTTCAAGCAGAGCCTGTTAGTCCAGTTATGGAACAAAGTTCTCCTGTAACACCAGTAACTTCTGAAGTTCCACCGGTAGAAAATCCAACTGTTAGTGTAATGCCAGAAGTTAATAATACTGTTGTAGAAAATCAAACTCCAGTTGCGGAACCAACAATGCCAAATCCAACGGCACCGGCAATTGATTTAGGAATAAATATGCCAAGTAGTGAGCCTACTCCTGAGGTTGCTCCAGTAAGTAGTGTTGAACCTGTTGTTTCAGAAACTCCAGTAATGCCAACACCAGATCAAGTTGCTCCAACTCAAGAAGTAGTTACTCCAGTTGCACCAACAATGCCTGAGGCACCAGTAACTCCAACGGTTGAGCCTATCGAAAGTGCTTTCAAAGAACAAAAAGAAGCTTTCATGCAAGCTTGTGAGAATATGTTCGATGCTTTAGTTCAAAAATTTGAAAGAGAATTAGAAAAAAAACAATAAAACTGAAAGAAATTTCAGCTTTTTTCATATTATGATAGTATGAAAGATATAATTAACTATTATTATAATTTTGATGTAAGAGAAGTAACAGAAAAAAGTAGTAATACTAGTTTTATTTATAATGGGGATGAATTTTATTTTGTCTTTTTTAATAGAACTTTAGAAGAGTTAAATGATTTAATAGAGGTTAATAAAGAATTAAAATTAAAGGGTATAAGAGTTCATGATATTATTTTAAATAGATTTAATAGTCCTTTAACTAAAGTAGCAGATAATAATTATATTTTACTTAAACTTAATATGAATAAGGATGAAGAAATTAATTTTATTGGTATGTTAGAATATTTAGATAAATTAAAATTAAATAGTTTAAATAGTAAATTATATCGGAATAATTGGGGCGAATTATGGAGTAAAAAAGTAGATTATTTTGAGTATCAAATTAAAGAGTTAGGTAAAGATAAAAAAATAGTTTTAGATTCTTTTAGTTATTATATAGGACTAGCCGAAAATGCCATTAGTTATGTGAATAAAATAAATAAAGTTATGAGTTTAAGTGAAAATGATAAAATAACATTATCCCATAGAAGAATATTCTATCCTAATACTTCTCTAAATTATTTAAATCCTTTAAGTTTTATTTTTGATTTAGAAGTAAGAGATGTGGCAAGTTTCTTAAAATGTGAATTTTTTAAAGGGGAAGATAGTCTTTTAGATTTACAAATGTATTTAAAAATAAAAAAATTAACCCCTTACAGTTACCATATGTTATATGCAAGACTATTATATCCTTCGTATTATTTTGATATTTATGAAGTTATTATGAATAACAATGGTAATGAAGAGGATTTAATTCCGATAATTAATAAAGTAGACGATTATGAATATTTCTTAAAAGAAGCCTACTATGAAATAAGTAAATATACTAATTTAGAAAGAGTAGATTGGCTCCTTAAAGAGGAACATTAATAATTCTTTCTATTTCGGGTATTTCTTCCTGAAACATTTTAAGTAAGTTATCATTAATAGTTATATCTTGTCCTAAACAATTAGAACAAGCGCCATATAATTTAATATAAACAACTTTATCTTCATATTTGATAAATTCAATATCGCCCCCATCCATATTTAAATAAGGTCTTATATTTTCAATCATTTCTTTAATTTTTTCTTCCATACATCATCACTTCTTTAATTATAAGAAATATTTAATGTTTTGTAAAGTGTGTCAAGTAATTTACATTTATTTAAAAATGTCTTTCTTTTTATGGTATAATTAAAGAGAGATGGTTTTTTATGAGTGAGGAGTATAAAGTTGGCGATATTATTAAAGGCCAAGTAACGGGTATTGAAAAATATGGGATATTTGTTAGTATTGACCCTTGGTATGATGGTTTAATCCATATATCTGAGGTATCTGATGATTATGTTAAAGATATACATGACTATGTTAAAATAGGAGAAACTATTTATTGTCAAATATTAGATGTTAATGAAGATAATTTACAATTAAAACTATCTATTAAGAATATTAATTATAAAGCTAGTAATTCCAATAATCCCATAAAAGAAACAAGAAAAGGCTTCTTACCTTTAAAAGAACAATTACCAATTTGGTTAGAAGAAAAAATAAAAGAGTACGACAAAAATTAAGCGGTGTTACCGTTTTTTATTTTGGATAATGATTTCTAAATCATATTCTTTGGCTATTTTAACAAGAGTTTCAAAGGTGTAATTATTAATACCTCTTTCGTACTTTTCAATAGAACTTTTACTAGTATTAATTTTTTTGGCTAGTTCATTTTGTGTTAAATTTAACCCCTGTCTTATGAATTTAAAAATCTCATTAGTTTTATAATCATTAACTTTTATTTTCATAATTTATTCTTCTTAAACATAATTGTAATATAGAAAAATGTTTATAATACCGAAACTCGTAAAAAAGTCCGACTTATGAAGTTATTTTATTTTTATTATGTTATCTTACCATTAGAGGTATTAAAATATGATAAAAGAAAAATTGGATGATAAAACTTTAAAGAAAATACTACTTGGAATATTTATAGTAATTATTATAACTTTAATAAGTATCGCTATTAAAGATACTCATGCTTATTATAATAGTGAAATTGGTCCAATTCCCATATTCACTGGTAAAGTAGGTAACTTTGCAGGTGATGGAGAAAGTGTAAAAACAGGACCACTTACAGATAAAGATACAGATGTAAATATAATCTTTTATACCCAAATGTCTGATAATCCAGATAAATATAAAGAAGGTAAATATGTACCTGCAAGTGGTTACGAATTAAATCACGATAAATCAAATTGTTATCCAGCAACAGGAGGAGATGCAACTTATCAAGGTAATCAAGATAGTAGTTATTACACTATACAAGAAGATGGAACTGTTCATATTGAATATGATGAGACAAAACCAACACAAGTAGTATGTCGATTATATTATGATAGAGATAAACTATCAGATGTAATTATCTATGCTTATGTAGAAGATAGCTCGGGAGACAGAAAGTATGAAGGTAAAACTTATAAACTTTATAATCAAATACCAGAAGGTTATTCAATGACAGAATATAAATGCAATAGTACAACCTCAAAAACAACGTTTACATATGATACTGATGGATTTCATATAGATACAATTGGTCCAGATACTTGTTATGTATACTTTAGTAAAAGTTAGGAGTGGAAATAATGA
>CANRGQ010000079.1 GCA_947630195.1 uncultured Bacilli bacterium | reverse complement strand
TGATTGAAAAAAATATAGAAATCATTAATAAAATAAAGAAAAAATGGGTAGTTTGCACATAAACTATGCACACTACCCTTAATTAAAGGAGATGATAAAATGGCTTATGCATCAAAAGGAGTGTATCCCAACTTATTTCAAATTATTACTGTTTTAGAAGATATTAAGGGTTTTACAGAAACCGAAGATTATCAAGAATTTGTTAGAAATAAATTAGGAAGTATAATTAGTAAATGTAAAAGTAATAATAATTTAGATATCAAAGATAAATATATTCATTATTTAAAAAATGCTTCTGCTATCGAAGTAAAACACTTATTAACATTTTTAAAAAAGTATGAATTAATGGATTTTTATACTTATTACTTTCCTGGAAGAATTTATGAGAGTCAAAAAGATAATTTAACTGAAGAAGATATTATGGATGCTTATAAGAAAGAACTATCTCGTGTTTCTATATTAGATAAAAATGAAATGGAAACAGATATTATAATGGAAAAACAATATTTAAAAGATTATAATTATTTAAATTATAGATTTGGTAATTGTCTTAGAGAAGCTATTTTAAATTATACTTTAAATAAGAATAAAATGTTTAGTGATTTATATTTACATATTGAATCTAGTCATCTTAAATATGTTAAAAGTTTATTAGAGGATTATCAAATAAATTTTAAAACAGGAAAAGATGCTAAAAGCGATGATTATGTTTTAACTATTTATATGCTAAAAGGTAAGGAGTTAGAAATAATTCATAAACTATTAGATGCTTACCATGGAGAGTTACAAAGATTCTACCATTATGGTAGTAGTAAAGAAAAGTTAGAAGAAGATAAAGAGAAATTTATTAATAATAATGAGTTATGGATAGAAAAGAAGAGGGAAAGAAGATAAAATATGCAAAATTTATATGAAGTTTTAGGAAATTATGAATCTATTGAAGAAAGAAAAGAAAAATTAGAAGAATTAAAGAAAGATTATGATGAATCATTTAGATTATCAGGATGGGAAAATGCGTATAATTTTTTTATTACAGATAGAAGAGGATTATATTCAATTATTAAAAATTCCATTCTTGATTCTGATGAGAAAAAAACTATTCATATTGTAATAAGCGATACTAATTTTATTTATTGTGGTAGGTATTATTCAAAGTATGAAATTGTAAAAGAATTCTTAAATAAGTATGGATTTACAACAAAAGAATATTTTGATCCACGTTTTAGAAAAATTGATATGTACTATATTGATAATATTGAAACTATGGAAGACGTAAAAAGATTATTAAATTGTTTTTATTCAGAGCTTCAACTAATAAATTATTATAATATGAGTAAAGAAGAATTATGGGATAGACACAAAAAGTTTATGAAAATAATAAAGAATGGATGACAAGTGAAAAAATTGAAAGTCATCATAAAAGAATAGGCTAGACTTAAGCCTTTTTTTTTGATATAATTATTCTCGATGAAAAGAACTTTTTAGAAAGAGTGATTATATTGAGTAAAATAAGAATTTTTGGCTTGGGTGGTCTTGCTGAAAATGGCAAAAATTGTTATGTAGTGGAAATAGATAACGATATATTTGTTTTTGATTCAGGACTTAAATATGCTAGTTCTAGTTTATTAGGTATTGATTATATTATGCCTGATTTTAATTATCTTGTAAAAAATAAAAAAAGAATCAAAGGGATATTTATTACCCATGGCCATAGTGAAAATTTAGGTAGTGCTCCGGATTTAGCTAAAGTATTACCTAATGTTAAAATATTTGCGACGAAATTTACGAAATTTGTTTTAGAGGAATATGGCGTTACTAAAAATGTTATAGAAATAAAACCCCATCGAAAAATAAACTTTGATAATGGTATATCGATATTTCCAATATCTGTATCCCATAGTATTCCCGATGCCGTTATGTATGTTGTAAATACCAAAGATGGGGCAATTTGCTATACTGGAGACTTTGTAATTGACCCAACTATGCTTGGTTCATATGATATGGATTTAGGTAAAATTGCTTATATTGGAAAACAAGGGGTTTTATGTATGATGTGTGAGTCTTCTTTTTCGGAGAAGAAAGGACATACATCTCCTAATCATCATTTAGAAGATTACTTTAAAGATATTATCAAACATAATGAAAAAAGAATTATATTCTCCCTTTTACCATATCATTTATATACGATTACTGATATATTTAATGCCGCCAGAAATACGCACCGGAAAATAGTTATTATGGGAAAGAAACTCCAAAATGTTGTTAATTTCTCTATAAAAGAAAAATACTTAGAAGTGGAAAAAGATATTATAGGGGATTTATCTAATATCGAAGATGATAATGCGATTCTTTTAATTAGTGATGAAAGAGCTAATCCTTATGCTAATGTTAGTAAGATTCTTCATGGTTATGATAAATATATTACTTTAAAAAACAGTGATACGATAGTATTCGCTGAACCAAGATATGATAGTAATGAAAAAACTTTAGTAAAACTCGAAAATGAACTAGCTAAGTTTGGTTGTAATATTGAAAATTTACCAAGTGATAAAATAATTTTACATCATCCATCTAGTGAAGATATTATGCTTATGATAAAACTTGTGCAACCTAAATACTATATGCCTGTTAAAGGAGAATATCGGTATATGGTTAACAATGCCAATTTAGCCAGTCGTCTAGGTATTAAAGCCGATAATATTATTTTAAAACAAAATGGTGATGTTGTTACTTTTGAAGATGGGAACCTTGTTCAAAATGGCGATATGATTAAAGTAAATGATGTCTTAATCGATGGTAAATCTTCAGAGGATATTGGGGAACTTGTTATTAAGGATAGAGAGATGTTATCCGAAAATGGAATTGTTTTAATAAGTGCCACCATTTCTAAAAAAGATAAAGTAATGCTTGTAGGACCTGAAGTTACATCAAGAGGTTTTATCTATGTTAAAGATTCGGCTTATTTAATTGAAGAAATAAAGAAAATTTGTGAAAATATTATAAATAGAAATATTACGCCAACTTATGTAGATTACAATAAAATCAAAGTGGAGATAAGAGAAGAGTTAAGTAATTACTTATATGAAGAAACTGAATGTAAGCCAATGATTATTGCAGTTGTTCAAGAAGTATAAAAAATCATAAATCACTCATACTAGAAATGGGTGATTTATTTTGAAAAAAAATATGAGTGAAGAAGTAGAGTTTTTAAATTACATTTATAAGAATGCCGAGATGGGTATCATTGGTATTGATGATGTAATTACGAAAAGTAGTAATGAAAAATTTACTAAACTTTTAAAAAGTCAAAAGGAAGATTACGAAGAAATTTGTAAGGAAGCTAAAGATATTTTAAAAAAGTATGGCAAGAGTAATGAAGAAATTGGCGTGATGGCTAAAATGAGTACGAAAATGATGGCTGAAATGAGTTTAATGAAAGAAGAAAGTGATCAAATTATTGCCAAAATGATGATGGAAGGATCAAATAAGGGAGTTATAGAAATAACGGAAAAGATAAATGCATATAATAATATTGATGCAGAAATAGTTGTCCTTGCTAATAAATTAAAAAGTACCTTAGAAAAAAATATTGATGAATTAAAAAAATATTTATAAAAATGGTCCAATAGATAATATTTTTGCATATTTAATGTTGACATTTAAAATGATTTTGTATTATACTATTGGAGTAATGCCCGATTAGCTCAGTCGGTAGAGCGCACGGCTGTTAACCGTTAGGTCGTAG
>CANRGQ010000078.1 GCA_947630195.1 uncultured Bacilli bacterium | reverse complement strand
GAATTAAGGAATTATGTTAGAGCGAATGATGGCAAATTTTATAAATATAATCTTGAAATAGATAATGTTTATTATTGCCCTAATAATATAATTATTGATAATTATGAAGTTCAAAGATATGATAAAGAAAAATATATTATTTTTGATTATTTTATTTTAGATTTAGAAACCAAAAAAATTAAAAAACTTATTCGTGAGAATGATAGTTTTATCCATAGTTTAGGTAAAATTAAAAAAATAACAATAACAAATAAAAAAGATTATAAGGAATTATTAATATATAATGAAGAAGGCTTTATAATAACAATTAATTTAGATAAAGATAACAATATAATTATGGTTGATAATCCTTATATTAAAGGAATAAAAGAAAATTATTTGTTTTATAATAGAAAATGTCAAAAAATATATCTTTCTAATGTTGAAAGAATAAGTTATAATTTTATGCCCGATAATAATGATAGTTTGGAAGAGATATTTTTACCAAAATGTGAAACTATCGGTGATGATTTTTTATGTTTTAATAACAAATTAAAATCCATTTATTTGCCAAATGTAACTTTTATTGGAAACGACTTTTTATGCTCAAATGAAAAAACAAAGTCTGTTTCTTTGCCAAAATGTCGAGAAATTGGCGATAATTTTTTGTATTATGATTTTACTTGTGAAAAAATGAATATGCCTATGTTAGAAAAAGTTGGAGCAAATTTTATGATGGAAAATGGAAAATTAGAAAATATAGATTTTCCTTCTTTAGTTTCTATTGGTGATGACTTTTTATATGATAATGATAAAATAAAAACAATGTATTTACCTAATGTAAGTTATATTGGTAATAATTTTCTTTATCAAAATATACTTATAGAAGATGTATCTTTACCAAAATGTATAGAAGTTAAAGATGGCTTTTTACATTCTAATAAAATGTGCAAAAAGTTAGATATGCCTATGTTAGAAAAATTAGGACTATATTTTATGAACAGAAATGAAAATTTAGAAACAATATATCTTCCTTCTTTAACTTATATTCGTGAACATTTTCTGTATCGCAATGATAAAGTAAAGACTGTATATTTGCCAAATATTAAATATATTTATGGTTGTTTTTTTGGAGTTTCCGAAATAGAAACTGCTATCTTATCTAATCTTATTTCAATAAATTTTCCTCAAGATTTTAAAATAACCAAGTATTTATATGCTCCCAAATTGGAGAAAGTTTCTGATATTTCCCTTTTGAAAGACATTCCTTATTGTTATACGCCCCTTTTAGAGGAATATTGTAATACGGAAGATTTAATTTTTGACTATGAGCAATTGTCATTAGAGGAAAATGATAATTTAAATAAAAAAAGTAGGTGATGAAAATGAGCGAAGAATTAAAAATAATTAAAAAGAAATATGGCGAAAAGATGATGCACTTTTGTAGAGATTATATGGCCACTATTTTAGAAACAGATGGTTTACTTTTAAGTCTATTAGTTAATAACTTTGCCGAATCTCATGAATTATATGATGATATTGTAAATCAACATAAAGAAAATGAATTTAAGAACTTTATTTATAGTTTTGTTGATGTTGAAAAAGATAAGGAAATAAAAGTAGTTAAAACTCCTGAAGAATTGTTAAACGAAGTTGGTTATGATTTATATGAATGTACAAGTGAGGAAGATATTCAAAAGTTTAAAAAGTATTATGCAAAAAATGAGGAATTATGTACTTTTCATGGTGGGCGTCTTGAAAGATGTCATGTTTTTTTCGCAATAAAAAAGAATGTCGATGAAATAAAAAGAGAAGATTATCCAAATCCAGAAAGACAAGATGAATATGGAACTAGTGTTATAAGTATTCAATTTACCAAAGATGAATCACATACCTTATCTATCAAAAACAGATATAATCATCATGTAAGTAATCCTGATAGTACTTTTTCCAATAATTTAGATAATATAATAGAGGGCTTAACCGAAAGTTTTGGTGAACATTATGGTTTAATTCAACAACATTCTCATAATAAATTTGAATTAGATGGTTATGTCAAAGCTGGTGATGGTAAATATTATAAATACAATTATGAAATAATGAATGTTTATTATTGTCCTGATAATATAATTATTGATAACTTTGAAGTTAAAAGATATGAAAAAGAAAAATATATTATTTTTGATTATTTTATCTTAGACCTCGTAAATAAAGAGATAAAATTGTATAATCAAGATATTCCCGATTCATTTCCCAGTACTATTCCTAGCATCCAAGAGATAGAATTAAAAAGAAAAAATGGTGAAAAAGAAATAAAAATTACCTTACAAGATAATAGTAAAGTAATAATAATTTTAGATAAAGATAGTCGAATGATTAAATTAGAAAGTAATATCCAAAGAGTTGAAGGTCATTTTTTATACAATAATAAATTTTTAAAAGAAATAAATTTCCCGCTCCTAGAAAAAGTAGGTAGATGTTTTTTATTCAATAATTCTTTTTTAGAAGAATTGGACTTACCTCTTTTAGAAGAAGTTGGTGATGATTTCTTATGTGATAATAAAATTCTTAAAAAAGTGAATTTACCTAAATTAAGAATAATTAAAGATGAATTTTTATTTTATAACAGGTTTTTAAAAGAAATAAATCTACCATCTTTAGAAAAAGTTGGCAATTACTTTTTATGCTATAATACAACTCTAGAAAAATTAGATTTACCATCTATAGAAGAAATTGGTGATGGATTTTTATATACTAATAATTCTTTATTAGAAATAAATTTACCTAGTTTAAAAATAGCTGGAGATAAATTTTTGGTTAATAATCACGTCTATAAAAAATGTTATTTTCCATTACTCGAAAAAACTGGTTTACGTTTTTTAGATTATTACCTACCGTTAACAGAAGAAGATATTATAGCAAAGTTTAGAAGATAAATTTATTGTTTGTTTAAAAGTTTTAAGATAATTTATAATAAAGAAAAGATGGTGAGAGAATGAATCAAGATTTAAAAACAATTAAAAAGAAATATGGAGAAAAGATGGCTCATTTTTGTCGCGATTATTTTGCAACAATCTTAGAAACTGAAGGCTTACTTTTAAAATTATTATTAGATAATTTTGAACCAAGTCATGATTTATATGAAGATATTGTAAAGCAAAATAAAGAAGATGAATTTAAAAATTATATTTATAGTTTAATAGATGTTGAGAAAAATAATAAAATAAAAGTAGTTAAAACTCCTGAAGAATTATTAAGCGCAGTTGGTTACGATTTATATGAATGTAAGAGTGAAGAAGATATTCAAAAGTTTAAAAAGTATTATGCAAAGAATGAAGAATTATGTACCTTTAAAGGAGGAAGACTTGATAGATGTTATGTTTTCTTTGCAATAAAAAAGAATGTCAATAAAATAAAAAGAGAAGACTATTCTAAACCTCAAAGGCAAGATGAA
This sequence comes from uncultured Bacilli bacterium, assembly GCA_947630195.1. Lineage (GTDB taxonomy): Bacteria > Bacillota_I > Bacilli_A > RF39 > UBA660 > SIG200. The sequence continues at coordinate 446 of CANRGQ010000078.1, read as the reverse complement.
TATGGAACGAGTGTCATAAGTATTCAATTTACCAAAGATGAATCGCATACTTTATCCATCAAAAATCGTTATAATCATACAGTTAATAATCCCGATAGTACTTTTTCCAATAATTTAGATAACATAATTCTAGGATTAACCGAATCTTTTGGCGAGCACTATGGTTTAGTCCAAAAACACTCTAACAATAAATTTGAATTAGGTGGTTATGTAAGAGCTGATGATGGTAAATATTATAAATATAATTATGAGTTTGATAATGTTTATTATTGCCCTAACAATATAATTATTGATTACTTTGGAGTTAAAAGATATGATAAAGAAAAATATCTTGTCTTTGATTATTTTATGTTAGATTTAGTTAATAAAAAAATATATTTATGTGATACGAGAGTTGAGGATTCTTTTCCTTCTACTATTCCTAATATTGAAAAAATAGAAATAAA
>CANRGQ010000077.1 GCA_947630195.1 uncultured Bacilli bacterium | reverse complement strand
TCTTCATTTGTTTTTCTTCTAGCATTTTGTAACTTCCTATATGCTTCTTGAAGTTTCATTTTATATTTATAATAATTATTACTTCCTTTTGTTTTTCTAGAAAGTCCTTTTTGTAATCCGTTGATTTTCTTTTCATATTTTTTTAAGTAATTAGGATTACCATAACTTATTCCTTCACTAGTTGTTATCAAACTCTTTATTCCCATATCTATTCCTATTACAGATGCTGTATTAGATTTTATATAAGGTATTTCTTCTTCAACACATATAGATACATAATATTTATTTGCTATATGTTCTATCGTGGCATTTATTATTCTGCCATTTATATATTCTATATTTCGATATCCTCTTATCTTTACTTCTTTTAGTTTAGGTAATGTTATAGTTCTTTCTTTTAAATCTAATTTAATGTTTTCATAAAGTTTATCTTTATATGTATTTTTTATGTAATTTGTTCTATAACTATCTTTTATTCCTTTTTTCTTATATTTTGGATAACCTCCTTGTCTTTTATAATATTTATTAAATCCATTTTCTAAATCAAATACTGCACATCTTAAAGAACAACTATCTACTTCTTTTAAGAATGGATATTCATTGTATAGTTTTGGTATTTCTTTTATCAAATCAAACTTACTAAGTTTAGAATTATCTTTTTTCTTACTTAGCATTATATTATATACTAGTCTTGAACAACCAATAGTTTTATTTATTAATTCTATTTGTTCAACATTGGGATACATTCTAAATTTATAAGCTCGATTTACTAACACAACTATTACCTCCATACAATATAATTATACTATACGAACAAATGAATGTCAAGATATAATTTTGCTTTTTGTATGACTTTCCTATTGTATAAAATTAATTTTTTTAATTTCATTTTTATAATAATCATTATTTAAATATAATTCTTTGTCTAAATACTCTTCGCTATCTTTTTTAGCTTGCAATAAGATTTGATAATCGGTTTTTAAATTGGCGATTTTAAACGTAGCATCCCCACTTTGGCGAACTCCAAATAAATCTCCTTGGCCCCGAATTTCAAAGTCTTTTTCACTAATATAGAAACCATCGTTACTATCTTCTAAAACCTTTAATCTTTGGGCATCTTTATTACTAACTAAGTAGCAATAACTTTGGACATCGTTTCTTCCAACTCTTCCTCTTAACTGATGCAAAGTAGCAAGACCAAATCTTTCAGCATTATAGATGACAATCATAGTCGAATTAGGAACATCTACTCCAACTTCAATAACCGTGGTGGAAATCAAAATCTTTATTTTGCCATCTTTAAATTCTTTCATGATTTCATCTTTTTCTTTGCCTTTTAATTTACCATGTAAGATACCTATTGGAACCACATTATTAAAGGCCAGTTTCATTTTTTCTTCTAAGGTAAAAACACTTTTTAAATCCATTCCTTCATTAGTTTCTACCAAAGGAGATACGACATATATTTGATGACCTAATTTTAACTCATCAAGCATTTTTAAAAGAACATCTTTAATTTCACTTTCTTTTTTCAATACCGTAATTATTTCTTTTCTTCCCTTTGGCTTGGTTTTAATAATTGATAAATCTAAATCACCATAAATAGTTAAGGCATAAGTCCTCGGAATTGGGGTTGCAGACAAATATAAAACGTCAGGAGTTTGTCCCTTGTCTCTTAAAGTATTTCTTTGTCCAACCCCAAAACGATGTTGTTCATCAGTTACCACTAAACCTAAATTATGAAACTCAACACTATCACTAATTAAAGCATGGGTTCCAATAATTAAGTTGGCTTCCCCACTTTTTATTTTTTCCAATACTTCTCTTTTTTCTTTAGCTTTCATAGAGCCTGTTAATAAAACCATTTCAATATGAAAATGTTCTAAAATATTTTTTAAACTTTTATAATGTTGCATGGCTAAAATTTCCGTCGGAGCCATTAAAGCACTTTGATAACCACTTAAAAAGTTTACATAAATAGCATAAGTAGCGACGATAGTCTTACCACTTCCTACATCTCCTAGAACAAGTCTATTCATTCTATTTTGACTTACTAAGTCAGTATATATTTCATCGATGGCTTTTAATTGATCAGGTGTTAATTCAAAAGGTAAAGATTCTAAAAATTCTTTTTTAGAATTTAAAGATATTTCTCTTTTAATCCCGATTGCTTTATTATTTAATTTTTTTAAATAATTAATCTTAAATAAAAAGTTAAATAATTCTTCATATTTTAATCTTAAAGTAGCCTTTTTAATATCTTCATTATTCTTAGGCATATGAATTTTTTCTAAAGATTCTTTTTTCAAAATAAAATTATATTTTTGAACAAATTCCTGCGGTATATAATCATAATAACAATCTTTTTTTAAAGCATCTTCCATTAGTTTACTAATGGTCGTATTATTAATACCCTCAGATAAATGATAAACTGGTTCAATTTTATTTCCTTCAAAGTTAAATTTAATAGCACTTGCTGTAAACAAATTTTTAAGACGATTATATTTTCCTATTAAAACAACACTTCTTCCAACCTTTAAATTATTTTTCATAAAAGCCCGGTTAAAAATAACCACATTAAAAATAACATTATTAGAAGAAGCCGCAAAAGATAGACGATTAAAATTTTTTTTGATATATTGCACACGGGGGGCATCAATTATCGTGACTTTTATAGAGCATACTTCATTATCTTTTACATTATTAATATCCACTAAATTAATAATATTATAACGATAAGGATAGTTTTCGAGTAAATCTTCGACACTATATATATTTAAATTATTTAATTTTCTTTCTAATTGAGGACCTATTCCTTTTACAACATTTAATTCCATAACTACACCAATTTAAATATATCATACATTTCTTTTTTATTCAAATTTTTAAATATGGAAATTAAAACAGGACATACTAGTTATCGGACGTGAAAGTTATTTAATGCGACAATAAGGGTGGTGGTGAAAGTGGTAACATTTAGAAGAGATTTTGAATTTGAAGATGATTATTGGGTAACAATTTCCAAAAATATCAAAAAATTTAGAGCAGAAGCTAAAATTACACAAGAACAACTAGCAGTGGATGTTGGAAAATCTTATGATTTTATTAGAAGATTAGAATTTAGACATGGTGAAATACATTGTTCCTTTGATACTTTATACAAAATCTCTGTAGTTCTAAATCACAAAATTGATGATTTCCTAGACGATGATGAAGATGATGATTAATTCTTCTTCATATGAAAAATAATAAGAATCAGTATTTGACTCTTATTATTTTTTCTTTTTAGATTTTGTTTTATCCATTGGAACTAATTTAACTTTTACACCTTTATAACGAGTAAATTTCTTTTTTACACCTTCTGGTAAATTTTTCTTTAATACTTTCATTAATATTTCACCTCTTCTAAGAACAAATTATACCATATTTTTAGAAAATAAGATAGTTTTAGTATAATTCTTGACAAATTCCCGCCTCTGGCCGATAAAAACAATGATTTTTGTAACGACCGGCGAGAGGTTGACTATACCAAGTAGAAGAACAATTATTATTACCAGGAGCATAAAACCATAAACTATGGGTAGCCGGATAATAATATTCTCCCCTTAAAACTCTTTCCGCTAAATTTTTTTCCATAGTAGTAGCTTTCGCTTGAAACAAAGATCCATTTATTCCCGAAAATTGATTTTTTTGATAAATAGCATCCGTAATCGAATCAATATCTTTAAAAGTATAACAATTAGCCACAACTCTATTTACAACCACATTTCCAACCATGAGCATGCCAATATCACCTTCCGCTAAAGCCTCAGAACGCATAATACGAGCAAGTAAGTCTAACTCTTTAGTTGTATAATTTACAAGCATGATTATCACCTATAATTATCATATGCAAAGTAAAGGGATAATGTATCTTTTGCTAGTATTTTAAACATAATTATGATATAATCTTCTTGAACTTCATTTAGGGGATTAGTTAAATGGTATAATAGGAGTCTCCAAAACACATAGTGGTGGTTTAACTCTATTATTTAACAAACCCTTTATTTATAGGAAAAGCCTATAAATATAATTTGAAAAATAATAATAATTTTTAAAATTGTACGAGAAATTGTACCAAGCGATGAAAAAAAGTTTTAATTATTTTTAATTTTAGTTAATCAATTTTATTT
>CANRGQ010000076.1 GCA_947630195.1 uncultured Bacilli bacterium | reverse complement strand
ATACCAATTTTAAATTGCTTTTACTTGTCCACTTTATTTCCTTGCTTTGCTAGTTGCTTTTTCTTGTCTAATTCACCTTCTTTTTTAAAAGAAATAAAAACACTACCATTTATATGGTAGCAAGCTTATACTTATAAGGTAACGTAATGGCTTACGTTACTTAACGTTTAGTATATACCAAAATTTTTGCTTTTACAACCCAAAACAAGTAATTTTTAAGAAAAATTTTAAGATAAAAAAATGGTCCAAAAATTAAAGTAATTTTTCTTCAAATTTCACTTATTTTTTCTTTACAAAAAAAGTATTTTTCATTATAATAAAATTTATGTTTTTGGAGGTGTGAAATGGACTACACAATACTTGTTATGCTGATGAAAGACCTCGTTATCTTACCTTATCAAGAAATTAAAATTGAACTAAAAGATGAGATAAGTAAAAAGATTGTCAAAATAGCTAATAAAAAATTTGATAATCGTATTTTAATTGTTAGTCCAAGTGGTAATGAACTAGAACCTTCCATTGAAGACTTACCTAAAATAGGAGTTATTTCTCTAATTAAAAGTAAGTTAGAACTTTCTAATGGTAATCTTCGTTTAACTTTAAAAGGCGAAAAGAGAGTTAAAATTTGTGAATATACTTCTTATAGTGATGACATTATCAGTGCCTCAGTTATGGATATAAGTTTACCTAAATTAGAGGAAAATGGTAAAGAAGTTGTTAAGAAAAAATTAAAAGATACTTTAAATGAATATATTGATGCTTCTCCTAATATTACTAATAGTATTGTTAGTATGATTAAAGATAATGAAGACCTAGATTTTTTAACAGATGCCATTACAACTTTCTTACCTTTAAAACCTCAAAAAAAGATGCCTTATATGGTCGAGGCTAATTATGAAAAAAGAGCCATTAATTTAATTAAAGATATTAAATTAGAAATAAAATATTTAAAACTAGAAGAAAAAATTGAAAATCGTGTCGAGATGCGACTTTCTAAAGAACAAGAAGAATATTATTTAAAAGAAAAACTAAAAGAAATTGAAAGTGTTTTAGGAATTAAAGATGAAAATGAAAACGTTAGAGTTTATTATGATAGATTAAATGAATTAACTTTAGAGAAGAAGACGAAAGAAAAATTAGAAGGGGAAATTAAAAAGTTAGAAAGAATGAGTACCTCTTCTCCTGAAAAAGCTTCTTTACAAAGTTATTTAGATTGGGTTTTATATTTACCTTGGAATATTAGTAGTAAAGAAAATCTAAATGCTAAAAAAGTAATGAGTTCTTTAAATAAAAGTCATTATGGTTTAACCAAAATTAAAAATAGAGTAATTGATTATTTAAATGTGAAGAATTTAAATAATGATATTCCGAGTCCTATCATTTGTTTAGTAGGGCCTCCCGGAGTTGGTAAAACAACGATTACGAAAAGTATAGCGGCCTCTTTAAATCGGGAATTTTATAAAATAAGTGTGGGTGGTTTAAATGACTCAACCGAACTTATTGGTTCTAGAAGAACTTATCTTGGGGCTTTACCTGGTAAAATAATCGAAGCTTTAAAAAAATGTAATACCAATAATCCCGTTATCTTAATTGATGAAGTTGATAAAATGGTTAAAGATTTTAAAGGTGATCCCGCAAGTACCTTACTAGATATTCTAGATAGTACTCAAAATAAATATTTTACCGATTATTATATTGAAGAGCCTTTTGATTTAAGTAAAGTAATGTTTGTTTTAACGGCGAATGAAATAAGTAATATTCCTTATACTTTAATTGACCGTTTAGAGGTTATTGAACTATCTAGTTATAATGTTTATGAAAAATTAGATATTGCTAAAAAATATTTATTACCAAGTATTTATAATGAGTTTAATTTAACCAAAAAATTAGTTATTAAAGATGATACTTTAATGTATTTAATTAATAATTATACAAGAGAATCAGGAGTTAGAAACTTAAAAAGAGTATTAAGAACTTTAGTTACGAAAGTCGTATCTAGTAAATCATCTTATACGATAACGACAAAATCTTTAAGTAAATACTTAGAAGATTTAAAAGAAGAAGTAAATATTAATATTACTTATCCTGGAGTAGTTAATGCTCTTGCTTATACTCCTTTAGGGGGCATCACCTTTAAAGTAGAATGTAGTATTTATGAAGGTAAAGAAGAAATAATTGTAACTGGTTCTTTGGGAGATGTTTTAAAAGAAAGTGTCATGGTTGGACTATCTTACTTAAAGGAAAATAATTTAATATCCAAAGATGACGTTAAAGATAAAACTATTCATTTGCATTTTTTAGATGCCTCCACTAAAAAAGAAGGGCCCTCTTGTGGAGTATCAATTATTACCGCTATTTTATCGAAAATTAAAAATGTTCTAATCGATAGTAAAACGACATTTACGGGGGAAATTTCTCTAAAAGGAGATATCTTAAAAGTGGGGGGCATTAAAGAAAAAATTATCGCCGCATATAATGCCGGGATTAAAACAATTTATATACCTACAGATAATGCGAGCGACTTAAAAGAAATTCCGAAAAAAATCCTTGATAAGTTAGAAATTAAAAAGGTTAGCAAATATAGTGATATATATAAAGAAATATTTAAAAATAATATAGCGTAAAGTTATATTATTTTTTTTCTAACATAGTATTTTCTAGGAGATGATAATATGTTTGTTAAAATACCTTTTGAGAGTGTAATTCCTTTTAAAACACCGATATATGAAATAACCAAAATGTCTTTAGAGCATGATTTTAATGTCAATGATGGCGTTGTTTTAGGTAATTTTTATGTAACTGGAGAATATCGTAGCCATGAAGTAAGTGTGAATAGTGAAAACTTTAAATATACGCTTCCTTTTACGGTTGAGCTTAATAATCGCATTAAAACCGATACTTTAGAATTTAATATCGAAGATTTTTCTTATGATGTTTTAGAGGGTAATAAACTAAAAGTTAATATTGAATATTCTCTTGAAGCGGAAGGTGAAGAAGAAAGAGAAGAATTATTTGAAGAAGTTAAAGATGATGATTTAAAAGAAGAAATGAGCATTTTAGAAGAAAAAGAAGAGGTAAAAGAAGAGGAAGAAGAAAGAATAAGTCCGGAAGAAGAAAAAACCATTATGGAATCAGTACCTTTAGATGATGATACCTATGTTACCTATCACATCCATATTGTAAAAGAAAGTGAAACTTACGAAACAATTAGTACCTTATATAATGTTCCATCATCCTTAATAAAAGAATACAATAACTTAGATGAACTTGCTTCCGGTGACAAAGTCTTAATTCCAAAATGTGATGAATAATTTAGATCATTTAAAAAGTATTTATAAACCTTATCGTTATACCATTAGAGGTAAATGTATGGTTATGGAAAGCACCAGTGGTAACTTTGTCGTTAAAGAAAGACCTAAAAATAAAGATATTCCGAGTATCTTTAATTATTTAAAAAGTCGTAATTTTAATTATTTTCCCGAAATATATATTGATAGTAGAAGTGATAACTATATTTATGAATATATTGAAGATAAAGAAAAAATAAATCCCCAAAAAAGTGAAGATTTAATCTCTTTAGTGGGGCTTTTACATTCCAAAACTTCTTATAATAAGGAAGTAGAGGAAGAAACTTATAAAGAAATCTATGAAAATATCTTAAGTAATATCCTTTATTTAAAAGATTATTATCAAAAACAATATGAAATGTTTTTAATTCCTATTTATATGAGTCCATCCGAATATGAATTTGTAAGAAATTATTCCAAGATTAAAGCCGCTTTAGATTTTTCTAATTCTAATTTAGATGATTGGTATAGTAAAGTTAAAAATAAAAGAAGAGAAAGACTTTCTCTAATTCATAATAATTTAAGTATGGATCATTATCTTAAAAATGATAAAGATTACTTAATTAGTTGGGATAATGCTAAATTTGACACTCCCGTCCTAGATTTGTTTAAGTTTTATGAAAGAAGTGCCATCGATTTAGAGTTTTCTTCTCTATATGAAAGATATAAAAGTATTAATCCTTTAAATAAAGAGGAAGAAGAACTATTCTTTATCTTAATTAGTTTAGTACCCAAAATAGAATTTAGTGGTAGTGAGTTTGAAAAATGTAAAAATATGCGAAAAGCTCTCGATTATGTCTATAAAACTGAAAGTTTTTTAAAACCATACTATACGACTGATAGCGAAGAATAAGAAGATTATTTCAAGGGTTAAGATAAAAATATTGTATCTAAAAGGTAAAATAAACGTAATAATTAATTGATAAAATATTAAAATACATAAGCCTAAGGCTAAAAGAATATAAAAAGTGGGATTAGGTCTTGGTCTCATTATATCACCTAATATATTATATTTATCTTATATTTTTTAGTGAAACATCCAAATATCGGATGTTTTTTCTATTTAGTAATTATTTAAAATATTAGTAATATAATATAAGGAAATTATACTTTTTTTGTAAATAAGCAATATTTGTCAAAAATTAGTAAAAATATATCTTGACAAATAGAATACGGGGGGGGGTATAATTAGGACATAGAAAGGA
>CANRGQ010000075.1 GCA_947630195.1 uncultured Bacilli bacterium | reverse complement strand
GTACTCAATTCTCAATCCGTGAAGGTGGACGTACTGTTGGTGCTGGTGTAGTATCAGAAATTATTAAATAATAATTTTAAAAAATTAACTATTGGGACTTATTTCTCAATAGTTTTTTTGTGGATTATGATATACAAAAAAGTGTTCTCTGGAATACTTTTTTAACATTTTTGATAATTTAGTATTCCATAGAATACTAAATTGACATATTGAATATTTAGTATTATAATGTTAATAGGTGATTAAAAATGGTAATAAGAGAGAAATATTTATCTAAAATACGACCTTTTTATGAAGTTGATATTATTAAAGCCATTGTCGGAATCAGAAGATGTGGAAAATCTGTTATATTAACACAAATAGTAGATGAAATAAAAAATAAGGGAATTGATAATAATCATATTATATATTTAAATTTTGAATTAAAGAAATATTCCAATATTAAAAATGATAATGATTTAGATAATTATGTTCATTCTTTAATTAAAGATAAAAAGAAACATTATCTCTTTTTAGATGAAATAGGGAAAGTTAAAAATTGGGAACTGGCTGTTAATTCTTTTAAAGCGGAATATAAAGAGAAGATATCTATATTTATTGCGGGATCTAATAGTGATTTACTTTCAGGAGAACTTGCTACTAATTTATCAGGAAGATATGTAAGTTTTGAAATCTATCCTTTAAGTTTTAGGGAGGTTTGTGATTTAAAGAAAATTAAAACCACAAATAAATATGAATTACAAGAAGAATTTGATAATTACTTAATGTGGGGTGGGATGCCTCAACGATATGTATTATCCGCAGAAGAGGAAGTTAATGCTTATCTAACTGATGTTTTTAATTCTATTGTTATAAAAGATATTATTGAAAGATATAATATTAAAGATATCGATTTATTTAATCGCGTTGTTGAATATATTATGACTACTCCTTCCCAAACATTTTCTGGAGATAATTTAATAAAATATTTAGAAGAATATAAAGGAGTTACTAAAAACACTTTATATAATTATTTAGAATATATGAAAAATGCCTGTTTAATATCTAAAGTTGAAAGATATGATGTCAGGGGTAAAAGAATATTAAAAGGTAAATATAAGTATTATTTAACTGATTTAGGCTTAGGCCAAGTTAAAAATGTTGGTAAAAAATTACAATTAGGGGCATACCTTGAAAATATTGTTTATAATGAGCTTAAAAGTAGAGGTTATGATGTTAAAATAGGTACTTTAAAATATGGGGAAATAGATTTTATTGCTACTAAATTTAAAGATAAAAAATATTTTCAAGTAGCTTATTATTTAAATGATGATTCCATAGAAAGAGAATTTGCTTCATTTTCTAAAATAGAAGATAATTATCCTAAATATGTTATTTCTATGGATACCATTGATTTATCGCAAAATGGTGTTATTCATAAAAATATTATTGATTTCTTATTAGATGATACTATCTAATATATTTATAGTAACACTTGTTATCAAAAAAAGTTATTACACTTAAACGTAATAACTTTTTAACATTTAATTTAATTCATCTAATAAATTTATAAAGAAATCATAACTCCATAAATTCAAACATGTAGCATCTTTAATAAAAGGTTTAACATCTTCTTTGGCATCTTCAAAAGATATTTCCTTAAATTTTTTAGTTAATAATTTTTTTAAAATTTCTACATCAAATTTATCTTTTTCATTTATGTATTTAGATTCAACTAGTTTGTTTTTAAGAAGTTCTAAATTTACTTTAGTATTAGTGGCTATAAAGAATATAAAATCGTATAGATCTCTGCCTTTAGTTCTAGCCTTCCAATTTCGACATAGTATAGCATGAATTTTACCAGCAAATAGAGACTCTTTATCATATAATTTGATTCGATGGGGACTTGGTAGTAATTTATCTTTTTCTTCATATGTTGCTCCACTTGGAGGATTAACATCAATCTCAAATTTTATTTTTATATTCTTAAGCAATCTATCTAAAGGATTATTTTTTTCTCGTGGAAAAAACTTTAAAATTAATTCTAAAGTATCCCCTTTTAAGAAGGCAGAAGTAATATTAGAATTTATACTTTTTTCTTTAGTGCTTATTTTTAAATTCAAATCATATGATTTTAGTTCATTTTCAATATATTCAAAGTATTTACAAAAATTAAAATTTTCATTTGGCTTAATAAGAGCAAAATCTAAATCTTCGGAAAATCTATTCAAATTGTAGAATATTCTTAATGCGGTTCCACCATAAAAAGCTGCTTCGTTAAAAAAGTCTCCTCTTGATAAACCACATATGATTATTTCTTGAATTATCTCCTTTAAAGCATTTATCTCATCATTGATAGTGGTTATTGTATATTTATCTAGCATTTGCTTAATGATATTATTCATTTTTCTTTCTCCTTAAATATCTAACAAGTAAATTAACATTAGTAGAATGATATAATTTACTTAATTTTTCGACTATATCTATTCTTAAAGTATCAAATACTTCCTCATCTATTCTTAAATCACTAAATAACATTATTTCTAAATTTTTTAAATTATGAAGTGGTCTTAAAGTATATAGCTTATCACATAAGGCTTTTTCTAAAGTAGCAATTTGATATGAATAATTTCCTTCTTCTATTAAAATGATTTCTTTTGGGTAGGCAAGTGAAGGTACATCACGATATGTAAAAGTCCCAAATCTTGTATTATATTCTTTTTTCTTCTTTTTGTTATAAGTTGCACAAGTAACAGTATATACTCTTTCAGGTATGGCTCCATAATAGGCAAGAGCATACTCAAAAGATATATAAGAAGGTCCATATATACATGAAGCTAGTAGATAGGGTGGTGTATTAGGATCTGTTTCATATATACCATTTACTATTTTAAATAATTTTCCATTTTTAATATCTCGACTTATCTTATTGTTTTTGTTTGAATATTTACTTAAAGAAGCTTTAAGAGTCATATTAAAAACTATCATATTTTCACCTCTAAATACCATTATACAGTATTTTGTGGTGAAAATCAAGTATTTATTTGATGATTGATTTAGAATATGGTTTCTTATTGTCTGTTCTACATATTAAATAATCAACTGATACTCCATAGTAGTTCGCAAGAGCATCTAATTTATCTATAGATATTAATCTAGTACCTGTTTCATACCTACTATATTGTACTTGCGACATGTTTAAAATTTTTGCAATATCTTTTTGCAGTAAATCTTTATCCTCACGAATTTCTTTTAATCTAATTAAGTTCATTTTCTTATCACCGAGATAATTTTTTCATAGAAAATGTTTTAAATGCCGAATATATAACCAAATAGTTATAGATAAAAAAACTCAATAAAAAGTTATGTTAATATAACAATAGATTAGATAATAAACGAGGTTAGAATGAATATACTAGACAAGTTAAAATCTATAAAATTAAGTAAAGGCTCTATTATAGTAATTGCCTTTGTAGTAGTGGCTTTAATTTTAAAATTAACTAATGCTATACTTGATACACATGCTTTTTATAATTATGAAAGTGGATGGACGCCAATATTTACTTCTAAAGTTGGTAATTTTGCTGGAGAAGGAGAATCAGTTAAACAAGGTCCACTTACAGATAAGAATACGGATGTAAATATAATCTTTTATACTCAAATGCCTGATAATGCTAATAAATATATGATAAGTAAATATCTACCAGTAACAGGATATAAAGTAAATAATGAAAAGTCTAATTGTTATCCCGCCAAAGGAACAGAAGCAACATATAAAGATAATATTTACTATACCATTCAAAGTGATGGAACTGTATATGTAGAATATAGTGAAACAAAGCCAACTCAGGTAGTATGTAGATTATATTATGATAGAGATAAACTATCAGATGTAATAATCTATGCTTATATAGAAGATTCTACTGGAGATAGAAAATATGAAGATAAAACATATAAATTAAATAATCAAGTACCAAGCGGATATAATATGACATCCTATAAATGTAATAGCAAAACGGCCAATACAAGTTTTAATTATGATAGTAATGGATTTACAGTAACATCCTCTGGACCAGACACATGCTATGCTTATTTTAGTAAAAGTTAAGGAGTGAATAAAAGATGAAGAAGAAAATGATTTTAGTAGTAACTTTGACAATATTAAGTATCTTTATAATAAATGAAAGCAAAACATTAATAAAGACATTAACAAATGCAAATAAAGTATTAGAAGATGTAAAAATAAGTGATATACTAAAAAATAAAGATAAAACGTTATCTATCATGTTACAAGAAGATGGCGATGGAACAACATTTAAAGAAGCTGATAATAGAGATAAATGGCCAGATATAGCATCTTACATTTATGATAAAGCAGAATGTACCGATAGTGAAGGAAAATCAGTTGATTATAAAAGTATCTTGACCTTTGACTTAGATAAAAAAACAACAACAGTAAAAACAAAACAAACAGTGTATTGTACATTATACTTTGTTAAAGGAAAAGAAACACTCACATTATTACAATCAAAAGGAAGTAGTACATTTACCGAGAAATCAGGGATGTATAGATTTGTGGGAACATCATCAAATGTAAAAAATAACTATATATGTTTTGGAACAACCATTCAAAGTGATTGTACAAGTAATCCAAATACTTATATGTATAGAATAATAGGAATGACAAAGACAGCAGACGATGCAATCGGATTGCATGCTGGACAATTAAAATTAATAAAGGCAGTTCCTTCAAGCACAAGTCAAGCA
>CANRGQ010000074.1 GCA_947630195.1 uncultured Bacilli bacterium | reverse complement strand
TACTGGTTGTAAAACTTTGTATGATATAGCAATTCCTATTTTATATACTCACCCTGAATATTTTAAAATTGAATTGGCTAAGGTTAATAAAATAACTGATGAAGGTAACTATGTTCATGATAAAAAGATTACAAGCAAAGTAAAATATTGTTTACAACTCGATAATGAAAAAGTAATAAATGAATTATTAGTATCCTTAGGTAAGCTTTAGTCTATTTTAACTTCTTCGTTAATGAATTCTTTATCCATTAATAGTTCGTGAATTTCTTCTTCTTTAGTATCTAGGTAAACATCTTCAATTCTATCAACGCGACATTTTTCAGCTTTAATAATAGCTTCCACTTTGGATGTAGCTACATCTATGTCATCATTTACGACAACATAATTATATTTTTTAACTTCATTTATTTCTTGGTAGGCTTTTTTAAATCTTTCCATTATTTTTTCATCAGTATCGGTTCCTCTTTTTTTGAGTCTTCTTACGAGTTCTTTTAAAGAAGGTGGCATAATGAAAATACAAATAGCTTCCGGAAATATTTTTTTAACATTACTAGCTCCTTCAATTTCAATTTCTAAAATAACATCAATACCCTTATTTAATTTTTCACTGATATGTTCTTTCGGAGTACCATAATAATTGCCAGCATAATTCGTATATTCTAAGAAATAGTCTTCTTTTATTTTTTGTTCAAATTCATTCTTAGTAACAAAATTATAAGTAACCCCGGGAATATCATTACTTCTTATAACCCTTGATGTTGTGGAAACACTTAACCATCTACTTTTATTATCATGCTCCAGTAGTTTTGCAATAATTGTTCCTTTACCAGCGCCACTTGGGGCAGATATTACTATTAAAGAACCAATACTTTTTTCTTTTATCATAAAAACCTCATTTCTACCTTTATTATAAACTAAATACCATTTAATTACATTATTAAAATTAATTTTGTCAACAATATTTAAAACCATTTATTAACTTGACTTTTAGTTTTAAGATATATTATGATTATAATAGGAGATGGAATAATGAAAAAAGCTAAAGTAAATGAAAAAGGAAATATTTTTATTGCTATAGTTTTGGCTATTATGCCTATTATCTATTTTGCTTATTCTACATATTGGACATTAGCCATACTAACTGCCAAATTACATACTGATTTAGGATATGAAGTTGAAGAAATAATGAAAATGAATGACGTTTTTTATGATTCTTTAAGGTATAATGGTATATTCATAGCTATATATGCTTTATTCTTATTTTTCTTATTTTTAGAAGTTGCTCTTTATAGACAATCTAAAAAAACTATTTTAATTATTTTAAATGGTGTTATTTTAGTTGCGGCCATCGTAGCTTATTGTTATATAAAAAATTTATTTATTCCAATTATATTTATTATTTTATCAGTTATTAGTTTAATATTATCTTTTACACTAAAGAATAATAATTAATTTAAAAAGTAGGTTTAGTTAAGAAGTTGGATAAAAACAACTTCTTTTTCTTTACAAATTAAGAAAATAATATTATATTAAAAATACGATGAAAAAAGAAAAGAAATATTATATTTATGAAATGCGTCCTATGTTATTACAAGTATTATCCTTGATACTTCTTATTTTGATGTTTTTAATTACCATTCCTTTATATAAAACTTATAACATTACGGAATATAGCTATATTACTTCCTACTTTTTATTATTTCCTTATTTTGTTTTACATGAATTAATTCATGGTTTGGTGTATATTTTAAATGGGGCTGATAAAAAGAAAGTAGTCTATGGCGCTAACTTAGAAAAAGGCGTATTTTGTTGTTTAGTTAAGCAAAATATTAGTAAAAAAGGGGTATTAGCATCTTTAATTAGTCCCTTCATTTTCTTAGGAGTTATTCCTTATATTATCGGAATTATTTTGCAAAATATGGTAATAGTACTACTTGCAATTATGAATATTTCGGGATCTGTTGGGGACCTTATTATGTTCTTTGATTTTTTAAAGATAAAAGATTTTGAGTATTCAGAGTTTGATAATCCGGTTGGCTTTGGCCTTTATAGTGAAGACGATTTAAAAACAAAAAAATTATTTGGTTTAAGATTTATTAAAGAAACTAAATCTTTAGATATTAAAAATTATCAAAAGATAACTATTAGTAAATTAAGTTTTTGGGCGATGCTTGTTTATTATTTATTTGGAATTTTGTTTTTATTAACAATTTAAGGGAGTAGTTATGAAAAAGAAAAAGATTAATCTAAAAAATATTTTAAAATATAATTTAAAATCCTTGCTTATCTTTGAGGCCTTTTATAAAATTGCTTCGGTAATTATTTTTACGCCGTTATTTTTAAGTGCTTTTAAATTAATTACCAAAATTAGTGGTTACACTTATATTACCATTGAAAATGTTGTTAACTTTTTACTTAATCCGTTAACTATTATCTTTTTACTGATTTTAATATTGTTACTCACATTTTATACATTTATTGATATTAGTACCATTATCATTATTTTAGATGCCTCTTATCATAATGAGAAAATTGGGGTAAAAGAAGCTTTTCTTTTAGCTTTAAAAAAATCTTTAAGAATCTTAAATCTAAAAAACATTTTACTACCAATATTGGTTATCTTTTTAATACCCTTCTTAAATTTAGGTATCTCATCAGGATTTATTTCCACCATAAAAGTACCCGAATTTATTACAGATTATATAAGTGGTAATCCCGTCTTTAGCATTCTTTATTTAGGGTTATTAATTGTTTTAACTATTCTTTTGTTTAGATGGCTTTATGTAATGCATTATTTTGTTTTAGAAGATTGTGATTTTAAAGAGGCAAGGAAGAAAAGTATTAATTTAAGTAAGAAAAATAAAATTAAAGATTTTTTAAAAATAATTTTAACGGAAATAGGAGTTGTTTTATTCTATTTAGTCTTTATTTTTATAAGCATTATTTTAATTATTTTATTATATAAATGGCTAGGTAGTTATAGTAGTCTTTCGATTACCTTAATTTGGTTATTTATTGCCATTAGTTTTGCTATTCTTGTAATTATGGCAACCCCGATTAGTTATGGGGTGATAAGTCTTTTATATTATAAACATAAAAATGATATTAAAGAAGAAATACCTAAACTAACAGTTTCTAAAAGGTTACCAACTAAAAATAATAAATGGTTTAAAGTATTTGTGAGTGTAGTTATCGTTTTAACTGTTTTCTGTGGAACTATTTTGACCGTTAATGTGTTAAATGGAAATTATGATTTAAAAATTGAAAATGTTAAATTAATGGAAGTTACAGCCCATAGAGGGGCTTCCGTAAAATATCCGGAAAATACCATGGCGGCCTTTAAAGGAGCCAAAGAATTAAGTGCCGATTGGATTGAGTTAGACGTTCAACAAACGAAAGATAGAGAACTAATTATTTTACATGATACTAATTTAAAAAGAACGACAGGTTTAAATAAAAATACTTGGGATGCTACTTTAGAGGAAGTTAGAAGTTTAGATGCGGGAAGTTTCTTTAGTGAAGAGTTTAAAGGAGAAGTTATTCCAACTTTAGAAGAAGTTTTAATTTTTGCTAAAAATAACAATATTAAACTTAATATTGAACTTAAACCAACCGGTCATGAAGTTGATTTTGAAAAAAGTGTTGTTGATTTAATTAAAAAATATAATTTAGAAGAATCATCAGTTATTACCTCCCAAGTCTATGAAGTTTTAGAAAATATTAAAAATTATGCCAAAGATGTTAAAACTGTTTATGTTATGAGTTTAGCTTATGGAGATATTTTAGAACTAGGCTGTGCCGATAACTTTAGTATCGAAGCTTCAAGTATTAATAAACCTTTAGTTAAGAAAATTCATAATGCCGGTAAAGAAGTCTATGCTTGGACTGTTAATACTAACGAAAGTATAAATGAAATGATTAATTTAAATGTCGATAATATTATTACCGATAATATTACTTTAGCTAAAAATTTAGTTTACGAAAGTAAAACAAGTAATTTAGTTTTAGAATATATTAAACTCATAAATAATTTATTTGCTTAAAGTCTAGTAAGTGTCAATAATAACGAATTATTTACACTTGTTAATTGTTTTAATGATAAAATTTAATTAGGAGTATATATTTATGAATGAAAATGTAAAAGAAAATTTTAATGATTTACTAAGTAAGATAAGAGCATTAGGAAATATTAAGGATGTTGTGAATAATCCTAATAGCCTAGAAAGTGTTATCGCTTATGGTGGAGACAGGCATCTTGTTTGTGCACTAATCGATGAAATCAATAGAGGATTAGAAAATAAAACTTTAAGAGAAGAAGATTTAAGATTATTTAGAAATGGTTTCTTCGCGGATAAAATTGTCCATTTACAAGATACTGTTTCAGAGATAAATCCAAGAGAGTTACAAACTGCGGAAAGACTAGATAAAGTAAATTATATGTCTTTGTTACAAGATGCGAAGTCTCTTGCGGTAAGTTATACGCATCCCGAGATTATTTCAGCTATGTGTGGTGAATCACTGGATCCCGATGCCAAAGATTTAACTTGGTGGGTTCGTTCGGGAACTTATTCATCACTTCCTAGCGATGTTCAAATACTTATTATTGGCGAAGTTCTAAAAAGAGGAAACTTAGAAGTAGCCCAAAGTTTAATTAAAGATTCTACTTATGGCTTAACGCCTTACGAAGAAGAAACAAATTTAAAAAGATAAAGAGAGCAATCTCTTTTTTTAATATGCAATTCATCAGAATTGCCACGACCAGAAAGGTCGTGGAATAAATCCACCCGCTATGCGGGTGAGACA
>CANRGQ010000073.1 GCA_947630195.1 uncultured Bacilli bacterium | reverse complement strand
AGTCGAACCCCTAACCTTTAGATCCGTAGTCTAACGCTCTATCCAATTGAGCTATGGGTGCGAATTCCCGATTGCATTAACATTATATTACATGAGGTCGAAAAAATCAACTGAATTTGCGGAAAAATGCCAAAATATTTATTAAAATTCTCTTAAATAATGGAAAATGAGCGAAAATTTTGGCAACATTTGTCGAACCTATTTAAAAAAATTTTTAATGTGTTAAAATTTAATGTAGGTGATAAAATACGATGAGAATAGATTATATACTTAATGAAATGTTAAAGAAGTTAGAATACGCGAGTTTGTCTCTTGAAACAAACAATCTCAAAGACCTTGACAATAAAAGCCAAAATCGTTTATAATTTCTATTGTTAGAAGGTGGTTAAATGTATACTGACCGAATTTATTTGACACCGCAAGAAATTTTAGAAAAGGAATTCAAAATTGATGCTAGAGGATATCGGCCTCAAGAAGTAGACAAGTTTCTTGATATGGTCATTCGTGATTATACTGAATACAATTCTATCATAAAAAAATTAGAGAAAGATATTAAAGACCTAATGGCTGATAATAGTAAATTAAAACATGAAATTCGCAGTTTGGATGAACAACTAGAAATCTCTAAAGCAGAAGAAAACACTAATAAAATGCCAACTAATGTTGATTTACTAAAAAGAATTAGCCAACTTGAAAAGGTCGTATTTGGAAAAGAAGAATAATATTTAGACAAATGCTGCATTAAATTGTAATGTAGAGGAAAGTCCATGCTCACACATCCTGTGATGGTTGTAGTGTTCGCGTTTAGGGAATAAATAACCTAAAGTAGTTTTTAACTAACGGCGACGAAAGCGTCTTTAAAGATGCCAGTAGTCATAAAGTGCCACAGAAACGTAGTTGTTTGGTGACAAACAAATGAAACGAGGTAAACCCCACGAGTGAGAAACCCAAATTATGGTAGGGGAACTGCAATAATGAAATAAGAACATTTAGCAGATACGAAAGTATAGATAAATATTTGTCGCTCATTTGAGTACAGAACATGGCTTATTAATATTATTTTTAATTTTAAGGAGTGAAAAACTTTGGAAGAAATTGCAGAACTTTTAAGGGGAACTAGAGAAGATTCTGGTATTGAACTTAGTGAAGTAAGTAAAGATTTAGATATTAGTGAGATTGCCTTAAACAACATTGAAGATGGTAAAATTGGTTCATTTAAAGATATCTTTGTTTTAAAAGATTATCTTTCCAATTATGCTAAATATTTAGGGCTTGATTCCGAAAAAATATTAGATGAATTTAATGAATATTTATTTGAATATACTTCAAGAATTCCAGTCAAAGAAATCGAAAAGACAATCGAACTTAATGTCAAAGAAACTAACGAAAAATTATCTTCACCATACACCAAAAGTTCACCAAAAGGTAAAAAGGGAGTTTATTTATATTTAGTATTATATGTATTGATTTTTATTCTAGTTATATTAGCAATATTTTGGTCTGTTAATCAAGTAACAGTAGACAAAAAAAGTGCTTATGTAGTTAGTTATAGAAAGTAGTGATAAAATGAATTTACCTAATAAGATTACAATATGTCGAATTTTCCTAGCCATTGTAATGTTAGTATTATTACTTGTACCTTGGTATAATTTAGGAGTTGAATTTCCTAAATATGTTGTTAACGGCGAAATACTTAGTTTAAAATACATCATTGCAGCTGTATTATTTGTCATTGCTTCAGTTACTGATTTTATTGATGGTTACTTGGCTAGAAAAAACAATATGGTAACGGATTTTGGAAAAGTTACGGATGCTATTGCTGATAAAATTTTAGTTAATGGTCTTTTAATAATTTTAGCTTACGACCATTTAATTCCGGTTATTATTCCCGTTATAATTATTACGCGGGATATAATTGTCGATTCATGCAAAATGGTAAGTGGCAGTAATGGTAAAGTAGTGGCAGCTAGTTTCCTTGGTAAAGCCAAAACAATGTGTATGATGATTGGTCTTACTTTAGTTATGTTAAATAATATTCCTTTCACATTCTTAAATATTCCGGTTGATAATTTCTTAGTTATGTTAGCGACTATTTTATCAATCGTCAGTGGTTGTGAATATTATTATAATACAAGTTATTTGTTTTTTAAAAAAATGTAAAGCCGAAAAAAAAGAAGCCATTCGGCTTTTTTTGTGTTAAAATATAGATAGCGGTGAGTTGTAGTATGAGAAGTAGAAGAAAAAGAAAAAATTTAATTATACTAGGAGGTATAGTTTTATCTTTAGTATTATTGGCAGTAATAATTGCTAATGTTTTTATGACCTCATTATCTATTGATATAAATGGTAAAAAAACTCTTACTTTAGAAGTCGGCTCTAAATATGAAGAAATGGGAGCGAAAGCCTATATTGGCAATTTGTTTTCGAAAAAAGAGTTAGATGTTCAAGTAAAAGGGGATGTAGATACTTCGAAAATTGGTACTTATACCATAACTTATGAAACTAATAGTAACCAAAAGAAAAAAGCAAGCAAGAGAATTGTTAAAGTTGTCGATACCGAAAAACCCGAAATAACTTTAAATTCCGAAGTAAAAACTTGCAAAGCTAATAAAACTTTCGATGTTGATGCTACTGTAATCGATAATTATGATGGAGACCTAAAAGATAAATTAGAATATAAATTAGAGGATGATAAAGTAACTTTATTTGTTAAAGATAGTTCTGGCAATGAAGCCACTTTAGAAGAAAAAGTTACCTTTATCGATGATGAAAAACCTGTTTTAAAACTTAATGGCTCAACGACAACCTATGTTAAAGTGGGAACAACTTATGTTGATGAAGGAGCCACTGCGACAGACTCTTGTGATGGCGATTTAACCAAAAAAATCGATGTGTCTTCTAAAGTTGACACTCAAACTCTAGGAGATTACCAAGTAACATACAAAGTAACTGATTCTATAGGTCAAACCGAAACCTTAACTAGAAAAGTCGTTGTTACAGATCAAGATAGTTTAGTTAATGGCTATGTTAGTGATGGCACCATTTATTTAACATTTGATGATGGTCCAGGACAATATACTGATGAAATTTTAGATATTTTAGATAAATATAATGTTAAGGCTACTTTCTTTGTTACATCCCAATTTCCTAAATATTTAGGAATGATTAAAGAAGAAGCTGCCCGCGGCCATGAGGTGGGAGTTCATACTTATTCTCACAAATGGTCTATATATGATAGTGTCGATGCTTATTTAAATGACTTTAATAAAATGGAACAAATAGTCTTTGAACAAACTGGTACTCATCCAAAATATTTCCGTTTTCCTGGGGGAACTTCTAATACGGTTAGTAAGAAACATAGTGTGGGTATCATGAGTAAATTATCTAGTTTAATGACCGAAAAAGGCTACACATATTATGACTGGGATGTTGATAGTTGTGATACTTGTACACCGCAAGAAGTAAGTGACATTGTTTCTAGTATTAAAAAATATATTAAAGGAAATAAATCTTACATAGTATTAATGCATGATATTAAAAAGAATACCATGACTGCTTTACCAACTGTAATTGAATATTTACAAGGTAAAGGTTATAAATTTAGTAGTTTAAATGAAAATGCGCCATTAAAGCAATTTAAGGCCGCTAATTAAAACCCATACCATTTTTAGGATGTTTCATAATATACATTAGAAAGGAAATATTTTATGGAACAAAATAAATTTGAGTTTAATAATGAAACCAATTTTGATAAGATGAATATGGGTACTTCAATGAATTCTTGCTCTTGTATGGATAATATGCCAACCCAAACAATGATGTGTCCTCCAGTTGAAGAATGTCCTCAAGAAAGAGTATGTCATCGTTATATTTGCTACGAGGTTCCTCATATTATGCCTTGTAACACCAGAGTAATCAACCATCATATTTATAGACATACCTACACCCCATGCTTTACAACTTGTGAAGAAAACGTCGTATCTAATGTCTATGATCAAAGATGTTGCTTTTAAATCTCTTTTTAGAGATTTTTTTCTTGGCTATTTATCTTAAATAAGTTATAATATTATTAGAAGTTAAGGTGATGTTATGAATATGTTTAAAGATAAAAAGATAATTGCATTATCAGTTATCCTTTTAGTATTTACCATTTGTTATTTTGTAATAGCTAATAAAATTTCTTATGCTTTTGAAACCGACTATGATTTAAAAGCTACTTATGAAAATGTAATTGCCACTATTAAAAAGAGTGCTATTAGTTATGGCACTGACAAGTCTGAATTATTTAATGAAAACAATACCATTTATGTCAAGGTTCAAGAACTAATTGATGCCAACTATCTTGTGCCTAATGAAGATGGAAATATTACTAATCCCTTAAATAAAGATGATACCTTAAATTCTAAAATGGTAAAGATAAAAAAAGAAGAAGATAAAATTTTAGTTGAGGTCGATAGTTAATATTTGGTAAAATTTGTGTAAAATTTTCCAGAAACATTGTATTAATCAAAAAATATTTAGTAATATATTATTGTAAGGAGCAGTGGTAAAAATGTTATACCCATCAATAGATAAATTATTAAATATAGTTGATTCTAAATATATGTTAGTGCATGTAGCATCTAAAAGAAGTAAACAAATGCTAGAAACTTCGCATTATCAATTAAGAATTAGTGAATATCAAAGTAAGAAAGATATCGGTAGAGCATTAGAAGAATTAGAACAAGGCTTAATTAAAGTTGTCAAAAAAGATAAATAAAAATTATGAAAAACACTTGATTATCTGAAATATATATGTTAAGATAATCATGTTCTTTGGGGGATTAGCTCAGCTGGCTAGAGCACCTGCCCTGCACGCAGGGGTCGCGGGTTCGAATCCCACATCCTCCACCATTTGA
>CANRGQ010000072.1 GCA_947630195.1 uncultured Bacilli bacterium | reverse complement strand
ATTTAAGTCTTCTTATTATGTCACTCATTGTGGAATTAAGAATATTTCTTCTTAGAGATTTATTGGCTTCTTTTATCATATTGTTTATACTTAAGTCTTCAGTTACTATAATATCATTATCTTTTATTATTTTGCTTACTATTTCTTCATTTGTTTTTCTTCTAGCATTTTGTAACTTCCTATATGCCTCTTGAAGTTTTATTTTATATTTATAATAATTATTACTTCCTTTTATTTTTCTAGAAAGTCCTTTTTGTAATCCGTTGATTTTCTTTTCATATTTTTTTAAGTAATTAGGATTACCATAACTTATTCCTTCGCTTGTTGTTACTAAACTTTTTATTCCCATATCTATTCCTATTATTGATGTTGTATTAGATTTAACATAAGGTATTTCTTCTTCTACACATATAGATACATAATATTTATTAGCAACATGTTCTATTGTGGCATTTATTATTCTACCATTTATATATTCTATATTTCGATAACCTCTTATCTTTACTTCTTTTAGCTTAGGTAAAGTTATTATTTTGTTTTTTAAATCTAATTTAATATTTTCATAAAGTTTACCTTTATATGTATTTTTTATGTAACTTGTTCTATAACTATCTTTTATTCCTTTTTTCTTAAACCTTGGATAACCTCCTTGTCTTTTATAATATTTATTAAATCCATTTTCTAAATCAAATACAGCACATCTTAAAGAACAACTATCTACTTCTTTTAAAAATGGATATTCATTATATAGTTTTGGTATTTCTTTTATCAAATCAAACTTACTAAGTTTAGAATTATCTTTTTTCTTACTTAGCATTATATTATATACAAGTCTTGAACAACCTATAGTTTTATTTATTAATTCTATTTGTTCTTCATTTGGATACATTCTAAATTTATAAGCTCGATTTACTAACACAACTATTACCTCCTGGATAATATAATTATACTATACGAACAAATGAATGTCAAGACATAATTTCACTTTTTGCATGACTTTCCTATTGTATAAAAAAAGCACATAAGCTCTAGGCCATTTTCTAAATACATCTCTGTAATCAGATTTATGTGCCTAGCACTACATGTGTCAAATGTATTACTTATTAAGTTTAACACAATTTATATTTTTTTGTAATAATTTTTTAAGATAATATAAAGGTAGTGGTATTACAGATAACCGCAATAAAGAATATTATTCCCGTAAATAAATCTGTTTTATCTTTTTGTAATTTATAACGACTTAGAAACGTAATCATATTATATGCACATAATAAACTTACAATCGAAGACATTTGAATGTCTTTACAAAAAGAAATAAACATTAAAATAATGGAAAATAAAGCCATTCCTATAATACCATATTTCATTGATTTTAAATTAATGAGTTCGGTTAATTTAATAATATTTTCTTCACTCTTTTTTTCAATATCTTTTTCTTCGATTTTTTCTCCGGCTAAAATATCATTTACACTTAATCCTAATATTTCACTTAAAGGTTTAAGTAAAGACATATCCATTAAACATAAACCTCTTTCCCATTTACTGACCGCATTTTTCGTAATACCTAATTTGTCCGCTAATTCTTCTTGGGTTAAATTTTTTAATTTTCTATTCTTTGCTATAAACTTTCCTATTTTCTCTTGGTCCATAATTACTCCTTCCAAGAAAAACTATAACATTTTTTAGTTTTTTTTAAAACATACTAAAGGTTTACTTTTTATTTTTTAATTTAAATATTTATGGGTTTGTTCCGGATATAATTTCAATTCTTTATTTTTAAACTTATTTATATCAATCCACATAGCATTAACATTACCCTCTACTATATATTCTTCTTTGTAATCTTCATTCTTAATAGAAACATTATAAAATAGTATTAATTCATGAGCTTTTTTTCCATTATAAGTAAATATGTTTTCTTCGATACCTAAAAATTCTTTTACTTCAATATCAATATTAAGTTCTTCTTGAAATTCTCTTTTTAAAGCATCCTCACTAGTTTCTAAAAATTCAATACCTCCCCCAATAGGGCGATAAAATTCTTCTCCTGTTACTTTATCAAATCCTCTATTAACTAAAATTTTATTATCTTTCTTTAAAATACCAAGAGCAACTGGTCTTATTTCTTTAAATTTATCCATTATACATCTCCTTTAAATATTATAACACTAAAATTACTTTAAACATTGAAAAAGAGATAAGTTTTATTTTCCTATCTCTAAGTATTTTAATTATTGAACTTTTTCATAAACAGCAACATATTTATAGGCAATACCTGTTTCCCCATTTATTGTGTTTTTACGGTCAGATATTAATTCCCATTGTTTAAATTTATAACCATATCTTGCTTCAGGAGCATTCATCGTAAATTCACTAATATTAGCTCTTTTAGAATAAATAACATCACTTTTTAATTCTCCTGTATGTTGGTCTTTGAAACCGACACATTCATTTAAATCACAAGCAAATTCAACAAACCAAATACAACCATGCTTATCTTCTCCACATCTTTGAGTTGTATAAAAATTTTCATGGTCATATAAACGAATTGTTAAAGGATTTAAATTACTATAGAAATGGAATTCTACTTCTTGTTTTTCTTCATCTGGATAATGACCATATTTTTCTTTATAGGCTTCTCTATAAGCCTCTTTATCTGCTGCTTCTCCTTTAGCGGCTTGTTCTAAAACTTTTTTAAGTTGTTCATCCGTAAGAGTTCTTTCTTCATCTTTACTTGGATTTGTTAATGTTGTATTACTACTAGCATTATTGTTATTGCTATTGGTATTATTATTGACATTACTATTGTTGTTTTGACTTTCAGTTTTAGTTTCATTAGTTTTTTTGTTATTTTCCTTAGTTGCAGTTTTAGTCTTTGTTTCTTTTTTTACTTCTGTTTGAGTTGGTTGTTTTGCCTCTTCAATTTTTGGTGTTTGTTCTGCATTTTCTTGATTCTTTCTTATTTCTTCTTCTAAAGCTTTTTTAGCCTCTTCGGCTTTTTGAACTCTTTCCTCCGCTGCTTTTCTATTTTCTGTAGCTTCATTTATCGCTTTTTCTGCTTTTTGAACTTTATCATCAGCAGTCTTTTTCGTTTCTTTCGCCGTATTTATAGCTTTTTCTGCTTCCTTAACTTTTTCTAAAACTGCATTTTTTTCTTTTTCGGTTTTAGCATTTTTAACTTCAGCTTCAGCTAGTTTTTTAGCATCTTCTGCTTTACTTATGGCTTTTTCGGCATCAAGTGCTTCATTTTCAGCATTTTCTTTTTCGGCCTCAGCTTTTAAAACTTCTTTACTTGCTTCTTCAAGATTTGCCCTTGAGGCATTTACTTCATTTTCGGCTTCCACTAAATTAGGATTTTTAGTTTCCGTAATTCCATTTTCCACTAGATTTACTTGTTTATCATTTAAAGAATTATTGTTATTAACCACAACAACTCCCGTAGTTACTACCGCTACGGTTCCCACACTTAGAAGTAAACCTTTTATCGCACTAATTGATAAAAACTTCATAAAATCAACTTCCTTTCAAAATTTCTTTTATATGCATTATTATATAATATTGTATGATTATTGTAAACTTCCAAGTAATTAATTCTACTGGAAATATATAGCAAGTTTTATTCTAAAATAAATATCTTTTTAAATGTATCTTCGACAAAATTATTATCATTCATTTTATTTTCTAAATATTTATTGAAATTATCTTTTTGAATTTCCTTATCAACTATATCTTTAAAATGCGGATACAATTCATTTATTTGGTTTCTATTTACAGTATAGGTATTACCACTAAAATTAAAAGTAATTTGTTCGACATTATCTATTAAAGCAAATATTGATACAGAGTTATATAATAAAGATTTTTCTAAATAATGATTTTCATTCACATACCAATCTGTAATATGATAATCGATAGTAAGTCCTAAATTTATAGAATCAATTTCAAAGACATAACCATATTCAGCAAGGGGTAAATTATCTATTAAATGACTATCATTACTATTATTACCAACATACTTATTTTTATATTTGATTATGTTTTCAATTCCTGATTTATCCCTGTTAAAGGGAGTTATTGGTATATTATCTTCAGTGTATTCTTTTTTAGTATCGATTATATAATACTCATTTTTAGTATCTCTATTTATTCTATAGACATTATAAAAGGGAGTTTTATAAATAATCATTGTATCCCCAGTTTCTTTTAAATAAGAAAATCGAGGAGCAACTTTATTTAAGACAACATTAGAATAATCAATTATTAATAAAGCTATTAAAAACACCACTACATATAAAAAACTATATAATATTCTTTTTAAATAAGACTTTTTCTTATGCATTTTAGCAAAACCTATTAAAGATATAACTAAGCCAATTACCGAATAAATTGAACCCCATGATGATTCACTTGGAAATATTGTAAAAGCAATAAAAGTTAGAAATAGACCTCCAAGCATAATCATCATAGCGATATTTTTATTTTTTTCAGATACTTTTTTATCTGTATAATCTATTGTATCGATAATATTTTGTTCTAGCTTTTCTTGATATTCTATTTCTCCAACTTTTTCTCCACTTAATAAATCATTAACCGTTATTTTTAAAATTTTACATAATTCCACCATAATCGAGGCATCAGGAAGTCCCTTACCACACTCCCACTTAGACACAGCTTTATAAGTTATTCCTAATTTTTCAGCCAGTTGTTCTTGAGTTAAATTGGCATCTTTTCTGGTCTTCGCAATAAATTTACCTATTTTTTCTAAATCCATATTTTTTACTCCTTTCAAAAACAACTATACAATATTAACCAAAGTTTTAACACCTACTATTAGTAGAGTTAGATAAAATTGTAATTTAGCGAATAGTATGGGCTGTTATAATTGTATAGCTATATGAGTTAATAGTTATTATTATACTTTCAATCTCACAATACCAATTCTTACCTTGTTTATATATATTACAATTTTTATCTAAAACTTTATTTTTACAATATTCTACTACATCATTTGTATCTAATTT
>CANRGQ010000071.1 GCA_947630195.1 uncultured Bacilli bacterium | reverse complement strand
CATTTTATTTTTAATGTTCATTTGAACATCTCTACGTAAATCACCTTCAACAACATATTTATCTACTTCTTTACGTAGTGCTGTAATTTCATCATCAGTTAAATCTTTAATTTTCTTTGTTGGATCTACTTTAGCATCTAAACAAATAGTTTTAGCTAAAGGTCTTCCAATCCCATAAATTGCAGTAAGTCCAATACATGTATGTTTTTCATTTGGTAAATCAATATTTTTAATTCTTGCCATTTAAATCCTCCTAACCTTGAACTTGTTTATGTTTAGGGTTATCACAAATAACCATAACTTTTCCATTTCTTCTTATTATTTTACATTTCTTACAAATTTTCTTTACTGATGGTCTAACTTTCATAAGAACTCCTCCTATCTTCTATTCCATGTTATTATCCCACGTGTTAAATCATAAGGCGATAATTGTACTGTAACGGTATCACCTGGTAGAATACGTATCATGTTAATGCGCATTTTACCAGAAACGTAGGCTTTTACAGTATGGCCATTTTCTAGTTCGACTAAGTAATCCGAACCTTTTAATACTTCAATGACCTTGCCTTCTACTTCAATTTTATCATTCTTTTTAGATTCACTCTTGGATTCTGCCAATTCTTATCACTCTCCCGTTAATATAACATATCCATCTTTCGTAACTAATACAGTATGTTCAAAATGGGCACTAGGAAGTCCATCTTCCGTTTTAATTGTCCAATCATCATCCTCTAAGTAAATATCTTCCCCACCTAGATTTAGCATTGGCTCTACCGCAATGACCATACCGGCTCTTAGTCTTGTATTATCAGTTGTATAGTAGTTTGGAACATCTGGGTCTTCATGAACACTAGTCCCCACACCATGTCCTACTAATTCTCTTACAACTCCTAAATCATTTTTAATTGCAAAATCTTCAATCTTTTTGCCAATGGCACTTATTTTAACACCATCAGCAATAACACTCAAGCCTTCGTATAAAGATTTTCTCGTATTTTCGACTAAATCTTTGACCTCTTTTGAAGCATTCCCCACAATATATGTATTAGCGGAATCAGAATGATACCCTTTATACGAAACGCCAATGTCAACGGATACCACATCACCTTCCTTTAATTTTCTTTTAGAAGGTATCCCGTGGACTACCTCATCATTGACGGATATACAGATACTTGCTGGGTAACCTTCAAATCCTAAAAATGAAGGTTCACAATCATTTGCCAAGATAAACTTGTGCGCAATATCATTTAAAGCTTTGGTACTAATACCTGGCTTAATATTTTTGGCTACTTCCAAGTGGGTCAAATAATTGATATGCCCAGCATGTTTCATTAATTCAATTTCTCTTTCACTTTTTAAACTTATCATTTTAAAATTTCCTTAATTCTATCTGTAATTATATCATAATCTAATGTTGTATCAATACAATGTAATTTATTTTTCTTTTCATAATATTCTTTTATTGGTTTGGTACTTCTTAAAAATGTTTCAAATCTTACTTTAAAGGACTCTTCATTATCGTCACTTCTTTTTACTAAGACTTTTCCACATTTATCACATATATTTTCATTTTTAGGTTTAAAACCCTCTATATATATGTTATAAGTTTCCCCACAAGAACAAGTAAGTCTTCCAAGTGCTCTTTTCATCGCTTCTTCTAAAGATATATCTAAATAAATTACTTCATAGTTATTAATATTTAATTCTTTAAATAATTTATCTAATAAAAGGGCTTGTTCCATAGTTCTTGGAAATCCGTCTAAAATAAATGGTTTATCACTATTTATTTTATTCTTTATTAAATTAAAGACAATTTCATCACTAACTAAAGAACCACTAGAAATAAGTTTATCAATTTCTTTGCCTAGGAGGCTACCACTTTTAATTTCTTCCCTTAGCATATCTCCCGTCGCAATATGATTATAACCTAAATCTTGTAACCTTTTACTTTGAGTCCCCTTACCAGCAGCTGGGGGTGCAATAAAAATCACACTTTTCATTTTATCTTAACCTTCTTCTTTTTTCTTTATAACTACGAGCCATTAAACTACTTTCCATTTGTTTATATGTTTCAATGGCAACACCAACCACAATTAATAATCCGGTTCCTCCAATAGTTACGGTACTAGGTAAATTAGTAAATCTACTAATTAAAACTGGTAAGATAGCTATTATTGTTAAGAAGAAACTTCCTACTATTGTAAGTTTTCCTATTGATGAAGATATATATTTAGATGTATCTTCACCAGGTCTTATTCCTGGAATATATCCTCCTCTTTCATTTAAGTTCTTGCTCATTTCTTCAGGATTCATAATCATATAAGTATAGAAATAACCAAAGAACATAATTAAGATTATATAAAGAATAATTCCTGTATTTGATGTATAAACAATATATTTATTAATAAAATTAATTACTGCTTGATTTTTAAATAAAGCCGCAATTGTTGATGGTATAGTTAAAAGTATTTGGGCAAATATTACCGGAATAACTCCTGCTGCATTTAACTTAATTGGTAAATAACTTTGTTCAGCTCCATAAGCACTAGTAGTTCTATTAGAATATTGAATAGGTATTCTTCTTTCCGCAAGTTGCGTATAAACAATACCTACTAATACTAATAAGTAAACTAGAATAAAGATAATAAATAAGATTATTCCAAGTCCTAATGAATATGTGCCATGAATAAAGGCATTATAAGCTCCCGTAAATATTCTTGGCATACTTAAGATAATCCCGGCCATAATGATCATTGATGAACCATTACCTACTCCTTTTTTAGAGATTTGGTCTCCTAACCATAAGCAGAAAGCTGTACCTGCTGTCATAACTAAAGCTGTCTTAATCATATTTACAGTACCCATACTACTCATATAGAAAATACATAAAGCATAGGCTTGAACAAAGGCAAAAATGATTGATAAATAACGCGTTATTTTATTCATTTTTTGTCTTCCAGTATAACCTTCTTCTTTTAATTCACTAAAATAAGGAATGATGTCCATTTGTAATAATTGAGTTATGATGGATGCAGTGATGTAAGGAGAAACTCCTAAAGCAAAGATGGAAAAGTTTTGAAGTCCACCACCACTCATTAAGTTAAAGATTTCTAAGAAACCTAAATCAGAATATATTCTTGATGCCCAAGGAATTGTAATTGTTGTACCTAAACAAAATATTCCAAGACATAGAAGGGTAACATAAATTCTCTTTCGAACATCTTTATTTGATTTACTAAATAGTCCCTTGAAAGATGAAAACATCTAAATCACCTCAGCTTTGCCACCGGCTTCTTCTATTTTAGTTACAGCCTTACTTGTAAATCTATGAGCTTTAATAGTTAACTTCTTAGTTAAAGCTCCACTTGCAAGAACTTTAATTCCTTCAAGTTGTTTTTTAATTATTCCTCTTTCCTTTAAGATTTCTGGGGTTACTGTATCACCATCTTTGAAGAATTTATTTAAATCACCTAAATCGATTGTCGCATAATTATGCGCAAATCTTTTATTATTAAATCCTCTTTTAGGTATTCTTCTATATAATGGAGATTGACCACCTTGGAACCATGCTGGAATACTAGCACCACTTCTCGCTTTTTGACCTTTTTCTCCACGAGTTGAAGTTTTACCCATTCCGCTTCCTGGTCCTCTACCTACTCTTTTTATTCCTTTTGTTTCTTTAGATTTTGGTAAATTTTCTAGTTTCATTATAATTCCTCCACCTTCTTGCCACGTAGTTCAGCAATATGTTCAGGACTTCTTTGGGCTTGTAAGCCTTTTAAAGTTGCTTTGGCAACATTGATTTGAGTATTAGCTCCTAAGCTTTTAGCCACAATATCTTTTACCCCAGCAAGTTCTAATACGGCTCTTGCCGCACCACCAGCAATTATTCCTCGACCTTCTTTAGCAGGTTTAATTAATACAACACTACGACCAACTTTTCCAGTTTCTTCATGAGGAATAGTCCGGTTATCAATTAAAGATATTTTAACCACATTTTTATTGGCAGCTTGAATGGCTTTTTTAATTGCTTCTGATACTTCATTAGCTTTACCAGTTCCAATACCTACAAGACCTTTTCTATTTCCTACAGCAACATCTGCTTTAAAACGAAAATGTCTACCACCTTTAGTAACTTTTGTTACTTTAGATATTGAGATAACTTTTTCTTCTAATAAGTTCTTCTTGGCATCATTATTTTTTCTTGTTACATTTTTCTTATCCATAAAAGCCTCCTATATCTCTAATCCTGCTTCTCTAGCAGCATCGGCTAGAGCGCTTACACGACCATGATATAAATATCCACCACGGTCGAATACTACTTTATTAATTTTTGCTTTTTTGCATTTCTCCGCAATATCTTTTCCAACTGCTTTTGCAGCTTCGACATTACCACCATTTTTAAGTTTTAATTCACGACTTGAAGATGAAACTAAAGTTGTACCAGTAACATCATCAATTACTTGAACATAAATTTCGGAATTGGAACGAAAGACATTTAATCTTGGCATTTCTTTAGTACCACTTAAAGTTTTTCTAATTCTTTTATGTCTTATTTCTCTTCCGGCATTTCTAGATTCTTTTTTTATCATACTTTACCTCCCTTAAGCCGCTTTCTTTCCTTCTTTACGACGAACAATTTCATCTTTATAACGAATACCTTTACCTTTATATGGCTCTGGTTCTCTTATTTTCCGAACGTTGGCAGCAAATTCGGCTACCTTTTGTTTGTCGATTCCTTTTAGAGTTAATTCCGTACTACTTACTAGTTCCGCACTAATACCACTTGGCATTACTACTTCAACTGGATGAGAGTAACCAGCATTAACTATTATTTTATTACCTTGAACATTGAAACGATATCCAACACCCACAGCTTCTAGTCCTTTTTCAAAACCTTTGGATACTCCAATTAACATATTGTTAATTAAAGAGTTCGTAGTTCCTTGTAAGACATTTGCTTCTTTAGAAGGATTCTTTTGAGTAGTAAGAACTTTACCTTCTTCTACTTTTACTAATACTTGTTCATGAACATTAAGTTCAAGTTCTCCTTTAGGGCCTTTAACTGTTACTTTACTACCATCAACAGTTACGGTAACACCTTCCGGAATATTTAATTTTCTTTCACCTATTCTACTCATAATTACTTACCAAATATAGGCAAGGACTTCGCCTC
>CANRGQ010000070.1 GCA_947630195.1 uncultured Bacilli bacterium | reverse complement strand
GATGTATCAATACTAATTTTGTAAATCCTCATGGCCTTGATGCTGATGGACATTATTCGTGTGCGAAAGATATGTCTTTAATGGCTACTTATTTAATCAATAATTATCCTGAAATTTTAAAATTTACGAGTATTTATGAAGATTATTTACAAAGACCAGATGGTTCATCCACTTGGCTTGTTAATACTAATAAATTAGTGCGATTTTACCCGGATGTAGATGGTTTAAAAACGGGATTTACGGAAACTGCCGGTTATTGTTTAACGGCAACTGCTAAGAAAAATAACATGCGACTTATAAGTGTCGTAATGGGTGTTGATACTCCGGATAATAGAACGAGTGATACGGTGAAACTTCTAAATTATGGTTTTAATTCCTATAAAATTAAAAATATATATGAAAAAGATAAAATAATTACGGAAGAAAGAGTGGAAAGAGGAAAAGAAGAAACAGTTAAACTTATTTTACTTGAGGATGCTACCGAACTTTTAAATGTTAACGAAAAAGAAAAAGAATATACCATTAATGTTAAAATAGAAAAGTTAGTGGCTCCGCTTAAAAAAGGAGATAAAGTAGGAACTGCTGAAATTATGGATAATGAAGGCAACATTTTAAAAGAAGTACCTATTACGGTTAATAAAGATATAAAGAAAGCTAATCTATTCGATTACTTTAAAAGAAACTTTAATACCTTAATCGGAGGTAAAAAGATAATTAAATAATTAGTCAAGTAAGTGTTAAATAAATAACGCTTGCTTTTTTCTTTTAAAATACTTTTGTATAATTAAAATAAGGGAGTGCCCCATGAGAGAGAAAAGAGAAAACAAAAGACGAAAAAGAAGAAAAATTAGTAAGTTAATGACATTTATTTTAGTTATTGCTTTAACTATTTTATTTGGCTTAGTTTTATATTTAAATGTTATTCCTACTATTTGGCTAATTGGAGGGACTATTTTAGCCATTTTTATTGTGTGGGGAATATCTAGTTTAAACTTTAATCGGATGCGGATAATAAGACTTGCGGGTTATACTTTAAGTTTAGCTATAATTGCAGTATCTCTAATGGGTGAAGTCTATTTATTTAATACCGTTGGTTTTTTATTTAATTTAAATAAAGATAATTATGATTTAAAAACCTATAATATTTTAGTTCTAAATAACAGCGCTTTTAAAAGTATTAAGGATTTGGATGGAGAAGTAATCGGCGTTAATGAGGTAAGTATGGATACCTCTCTAAAGGATGATTTAGAGAAAAAAATAGTACCCGAATATAAAGATTTTGATGATACTTTTGCTTTAGTTAATAATTTAATGGAAGAAGAAGTATCAGGTATCATCTTAGAGGATAGTGAACTTTCTTTAGTTAAAGAAAATAATGAAGAAGAATATAATAATTTAAAAAATATTTATCAAATAGCCATTAAAGATGATATTGAAAATATTGAAGAAGCAATAAACATTAATAAAGAACCATTTAATGTTTATATAAGTGGTATTGATACCTTTGGGAAAATTAATCAAACTTCAAGAAGTGATGTTAATATTTTAGTAACAGTTAATCCCAAGACTGAAAAAGTATTAATTACTTGGATACCTAGAGATTATTATGTCAATATTAATAAAGCGAGTGAAAAAGATAAACTTACTCATGCTGGATTATATGGTATTGATACAAGTATTTATGCGATTGAAAAATTATTAGATACCAAAATTAATTATTATTTAAGAGTTAATTTTACTTCTGTTATAAAGGCTGTCGATGTTCTTGGAGGAGTAACAGTTTATAATGATGAAACATTTATTTCCGAAGATAAATTTAAATATCCGAAAGGGGAGATTACTTTAGATGGGGAAAGGGCCTTATCTTTTGTAAGAGAAAGACATCATGTAACCGGAGGAGATCTTGGAAGAGGCAAAAATCAAATTAAAGTCCTAGAGGCTTTCATTAATAAAGCGAGAAGTAAAGAGATAATTGTTAAATATAACGAACTATTAAAAACTTTAGATGGTTCATTTATGACGAATGCCACGAAAAGTGAAATGTTAGGTTTTGTTAAAAAAGAAATTCAAAGTCCAAGGAATTGGCAAATTGAAAGCAATATCTTAACTGGTGAAGATGCTTATGACTATACTTATTCTTATAAATCAAGTAAGTTATATGTAATGTTACCAGATGAAGATAAAGTAAATGAAGCTATAGATAAAATAGATAATGTCTTAAATAAAGATTAAAGATTAAACATCTTGATTATTAATTAAATTTATAGTATATTGATTTTGTAAATGTTTCTCGCTTCTAGGTGGCTAACGAGTAATAAATGATTTCGAGGAAACATTAAACTTCTACTTCTACGTAGAGGTTTTTAAATGCTTACTTAAAAATAATTTGCATATACTATAAAAGGTATACTATCTTGATTTTTTGCCTTATTTATAGTATACTATAGATGCATTTGAAAAAGTGCATATATTTTTTGAAAATGTTTCTCGCTTCTGGATGGTGCGACTAATAAATGATTCCAGTCGACAATGTTTCTCGCTTCTGGATGGTGCGACTAATAAATGATTCCAGGTGAAAATGTTTGGAAAACTCTATTTTTTATAGAGTTTTCTTTTTCTTTATGTTATAGTATTTAAAAGGAGGTTAAAGTTTATGAAAATTCAGACAGGAAATTTGTATCATATTAAGGATGAATTTTTTGATGTTGTTAATGATGATAAATTAATGACTAATCATGAACGGGGTAAAAAACGTCCTACTTATTTTACAATAAAAGATAAAGACATATTATGGTTTATTCCATTAAGTTCAAAAGTGGAAAAATATAAAAAAATAATAGATAAAAAAATAGAAAAACATGGATTTTGTAACACGATAATTATTAGAAAAATTGCTGATACAGAAGCAGCGATATTACTTCAAAATGCTTTTCCAACTTTAGAAAAATACATAGACCATATCCATACTGTTGATGGGTTGCCATTAAAAGTTCCAACTGATTTACAATATGAAGTAAAAAAATTATTTAAAGACTTGTTAGGATTAAAGAAAAGAGGAGTTAACTTATTCTTTCCAGATATTGATAAAATAAAAGAGCAAATGTTAGAAGAATTAAAACAAGGATGAAAGAAATAAAATCTTCCATCCTTTATTTTTTCTTTACAATTATATCGACTCCTAATAAATCAGCCATTTTTACTAAATCTTTAAAATAAAAATTTGATATGTTTTGTTCATTTGCTTTAACCCAGTTTTTAGATTTATGCATTTTATTAGCAAGTTCTTGTTGAGTAATATCTCCACACTGTCTAATAAATTTAAAAGTTTCACCAGGTTTATAATCATTTGCTCTAAATTCCATTTAACCACCTTATATATTTTTATTTCTTTCTAATTATTACTTCTATATCATATAAATCAGCCATTTTAATTAAATCTTCAAAATAAAATCTTGTAACATCTTCTTCGTTCTTTTTAACCCAATATATTGATTTATTCATTTTTTCAGCAAGTTCTTTTTGAGTTACTCCTGCACATTGTCTTATAAATTTAAATACTTCATTTGGTTGATATTTGTTTGCTTTAAATTCCATACATTACACCTACAGTTACATTATAAATAATTTTATTTTTTATTTTATATAAAGAGCATTGACAAGGCCCTATAATTTGAGTTAAACTATTTATAGTAGAGGAGCATTAATAATACCCCTTAATAATCATACAACATATTTTTAATTATGTGTTTCGGTATTAGCAACAAAATAAAAGGAATGATTAAATGATAAAAGAGAAGTTAAATAATTTAAAGTTGAGTAAAGGAAATATAATTGTAATAGCCTTTCTAGCAGTGGCCATAATTTTAAAATTAACTAATACTATACTTGATACTCATGCTTATTATAATTATGAAATGGTTCCAGTACCTATATTTACATCTAAAGTAGGAAACTTTGCAGGAGAAGGAGAATCAGTTAAAGATGGTCCATTAACTGATAAAGAAACTGATGTAAATATAATCTTTTATACTCAAATGCCAGATAATGCAAAGAAATATATGATAAGTAAATATCTACCAGTTACAGGTTATAAAGTAAATGAAGATGTATCTAATTGTTATCCAGCAGCGGGAAGTGAAGCAACTTATAATAGTTATACCATAACATCAGATGGATATGTCTCCATAGAATATGAAGAAACAAAACCAACACAAGTAGTATGTCGTATTTATTACGATAGAGATAAACTATCTGATGTCATCATTTATGCTTATATAGAAGATAGTACTGGAGATAGAAAATATGAAGATAAAACATATAAATTAAATAATTCCGTACCAAATGGATATTCTATGACAACTTATGAATGTAAAAGTAAAACAGCCAATACAAGTTTTACATATGATAGTAGTTGCTTTACAGTAACATCAGCTGGGCCAGACACCTGTTATGCATACTTTAGTAAAAGTTAAGGAGTGATAATAAAATGAAAAAGAAATTACTTTTGATAATGACATTAACTATATTAAGTATATTTATATTCAATGAAAGTAAGGCATTAATAAAGACATTAACAAACAATAATAAAGTTTTAGAAGACGTAAAAATAAGTGATATACTAAAAAATAAAGATAAAACTTTATCTATAATGGTCCAAGAAGATGGAGATGGAACAACATTTAAAGAAGCAGATAATAGAGATAAATGGCCAGATATTGCCTCTTATATATATGATAAAGCAGAATGCACAGATAGTGAAGGAAATACAGTAGATTATAAAAGTATCCTAACCTTTGATTTAGCTAAAAAGACAACCACAATAAAAACTAAGCAAACAGTATATTGTACTTTATACTTTGTAAAAGGAAAAGAAACCTTAACATTATTACAATCAAAAGGCGGAAGTACATTTAAAGATCAATCAGGAATGTATCGATTTGTAGGAACATCATCAAATGTAAAAAATAACTATATTTGCTTTGGAACAACAATTAAAAATGATTGTCTTGATAATCCTTCAACTTATATGTATAGAATAATAGGTATGACAAAAGATGCAGATAATGACATCGGATTACATGCAGGACAATTAAAATTAATTAAGGCCGCCACTTTAAGTACTAATCAAAACTGGGGAAGTAAAGATCTTGATAGTTCACCATGGGATTCATCAGTAGTAAAAAACTAT
>CANRGQ010000069.1 GCA_947630195.1 uncultured Bacilli bacterium | reverse complement strand
TTCGACTTGCATGTCTTAGGCATGCCGCCAGCGTTCATCCTGAGCCAGGATCAAACTCTCAATAAAAAAGATTTTATAATTTAAATCTTAAATTGTTTGTTTCTCCTAAGCTACTCAAAATTGACTTTTTACTTAGTTTTCAAAGAACATTTTCGCACTTCTTTTCCGATGTGCACTAGTAATATACCAAATTGAAAATAAATTGTCAACAAAAAATTCGCTTTTTTTTAATTTTTTTGCATTTTTTCGCTATTTTTTGATTTTTCGCTTAATTTTCACATTATATTTATATGAAAAAAAGAGTAAATTAATGTCAATTTACTCAATATTATCTAAATTATGATATTTTTCTAAGTATTTATTAACTTCGTTAATGTCAAATGGACCGGTTCCTTCTTTTTTCATTTTAATAAGTTTTTCGAGTTCTTTGTTAATAACTAAATCTAGTTCTTTTGAATAATTCATAATCTTTTTATGATATTTATATTCATTTTTATCTAAAACCCGGTAACCACCATCCGGAAATACCCGAAGATCTAAATCATAATCAATATATTTAATTGTATCCTCATCATTTAAATAAGGAGAGGCAATATTACAATAGTAAAAGAGGCCAAACTCTTTAAATTGGGCAATAATATTAAACCAATTATCCTTATAAAAGAAGATAATGGCGGGCTCCTTAGTTCTATGACTACGCCCATCATTTTCAATTACCTTCGTTTTAAAATTTCCACAAACTAAAGCCTTGTTTGTTTCTTCAATAACCACAGACTCTTCCCAAATCCGATGAATCTTTCCATTATGTTTATAACAATGGATTTGAATTTTATCTCCTGGCTTATGTAATATGTTTTCTTCTTTACTCATTTTTACCATCTCTACATTATTTATTATACAATAAAAATATTCATCCCACAATAAAAAGGCATAAAGCCTTTACTTAAGTAAATCAATCGCCGCATTTAATTGTTCATCAGAATTAACATCCGTTATTTGCACTTCATAATCAGGCATAATGCCAATACCATCAATACAAGTTCCTTTCGGCGTTAACCATCTAGCAGTCGTGTATTTTACAGAATCACCTGAAGATAATTCCGCTACTTGTTGCACTTTACCTTTACCATAGGTTTTTACCCCTAATGTCGTAGCATTACCATAACTTTCTTTTAAGGCGGCCGTTAATATTTCGGCAGCTGAAGCCGTTTCTTCATTAGTTAGAATAACAATTGGATAATCTCTTTTTTCCTTGGTGGCGTCTTTAAAGTCTTGATGAGCGACACTAGACTCTAAAGAATAAAGGATTTTACCTTCTTCTATAAATAAGGATGCCACATCTTCTGCAGCTTGTAAGTATCCACCAACATCATCTCTTACATCGATTATTAAACTAGTTATACCTTCACTTTCCATTTCTTTTAAAGCATCTTTAACTTGATCTCCTAATTTTTCCGAAAATTTCGTTATAGATAGGTAACCAATCGTCGTTTCCGGAATTACATTATAAGCAATGGAAATGTTAACTAAATCCGCTTTTTCCATTTCCAAAGAAATGTATTCTTCGCCTCTTTTTACCTCTAAGCTAATACTTTTAGACTTATCATCTTTAACTAAAG
The DNA here is from genome assembly GCA_947630195.1 of uncultured Bacilli bacterium. Classification (GTDB taxonomy): domain Bacteria; phylum Bacillota_I; class Bacilli_A; order RF39; family UBA660; genus SIG200. The sequence goes on along the minus strand of CANRGQ010000069.1, from coordinate 3,603 downwards.
ATGATATCGATTTACCATTTAAACTCGTAACATCAATTCCATTAACCTTTAAAATGATATCTCCAACCATAGCTCCTGCCTTACTTGCGGGAGAGTCAGGAGTAACTTTCGAAATAACATTTCCTAAGATAGATATACCAACGCCATTATAAGTGGCCGCTAAATCATCAATTAACTCTTCATATTCGGAATTATCTAAATAAGTTGTATATTTATCCCCTAAAAAGTTAAGCATTCCTTCTTCAGCAGCATTAAGCATACCTTCTTTATCTATTTTATCATAATATTTTTCTAATAAAGTTTTATATACACCAATAAATTCTCGTAAATTTTCATCTTTTAATATTTCATCTTGACGATTACTAGTCCCACTATTAAGCATAATAACTCCTGTCGTAATACCAGACACAATCGAAGTTATAACAATGATAATAATGACACTAAATAGTCCAAATCCTTTTGTCTTTTGCATATAAGCCTCCAATATTAATATTTTATCATGGCATGCTTTAAAAGTAAAATACTACCAAGAAAAAAATTAAATTTTTACAAAATTTTAAGGATTAAAAAAATAAGTCCTAAGACTTACTTTAATTTTTCTTGAATAGTTTTATAATCTTCGATGTATTCGGTAATTTCTCCTTTTTTAATATGTAATAAAGTTAAATCGCCAAAATCTAAATCTTCAATTTTTTTAGCATTTTTATTACTCTTATTATCTTCTCCGACATTATAATACTTCTTATTTAACTCATTATTTAAATCTAAGAAATAGATTTTTAAATTATCTTCTTCTTCATCTTCTTTTTCTTTATAAGTAGTTATCATTGCGGAATATTTAACAGCTTCAGAGGCTTCACTATCATAAGCTAGAACATAATACTCATCATATGGACGATTAAGAAGTGTTCCAACCACTACTTTATCATAGTTAATACTTCCTTTAACAAGATCAACCGTATCATCTTTATCTTTCTTAAATAAAGCCGTTACCCCATAAGCAATACCCACTATTAAAGCAATAAATATAATTATAAAGACAAAATTTCTAACAATATTTTCATCTTCACTACTACTAGTTACACTATTTAATTTAACCTTTTTACCTTTTTTACTACTTTTTATCATTGGATTTTCTTTTAATGTTTTCTTTTTCATTTTGCCTAAACCTTTCTTACATCAAATTTATTATACCTAAATATAGAACTAAATGCAAATAAAAACATATAGAAATTAATCTATATGCTTAATCTATTTAATCCCCGCCACTAAAGTAGCATTACCTAAGGAGTTCGCTATAAGTTGCATTTCGGCTTTCGAAAGCTCTGTACTAGCCAAGTAATAAGAGATATCATTAACATCAAAACTTAGACTATTGGCACTGATGGCTCCCACAGTTTCACTTAAAACTAAAGGCTCACCATAAACTGGTATTATTTCCATAGTACTTTTCGCTTTCGCTTTTTCTTCAATTAAGACAAAGTTCTTTTCACCACCAAAGGTTAAGATAACTCTATTTCCTTCATCTAAATCAATGGTTTCCGAATGCGTAAGATAAGTGTTACTTGGAATATATAATGGATAGATTACAGTATCAATGTTAGCTGTTGTATTACTACTTCCTTTAGGCTTTTGTAAGGCTCCGTCATCAGATGCATTAGTATTCGTGTTGGTATTTGAATCAGTACTAGTGTTGGTATTGCCACTACCATTTGGTTTCTTTAAAGCATTATCACTTTCATCATTAGTAGTTCCTTTATTTTCCTCTTTATTATCTGTTTTATTATCGGTTGTACTATTACTATTTTCTTTGCAATCATTGCCTTCACAATTATTTTCTTCTTCTTTTAAGTAATCTTCTAATTTAAAGTCCGTTTCCTTTAATCCGGCTTTAAGATCTACTTTATCAAAAGTAACTTTAATTTTAACAATATCATTTTCATTATAAACTTCAACTTTTTCCGGTACTTTATTTTTATCTAAATAGATTTTTTCATATTTTAATTCTTCATTATTTGGATAATTTACCTTAGTTTTTATAATATATCCATCATCAGCTTCACTTACTTCCACATCTTTATCATTAGATATATCGGTTACTAAACTACCTAGTAAGTAGGCTTGACTAGAATTTCCTGGCCAATCACTTTGGAATTTAAAACTCTTATTTAAGGATGGTGTAATTACATAAATATCACCATTACTCTTTAAAATAATTTGTTCATGATTATTCGTTTGATTTACTAATACTACTTTATAATAATCATCCTTTAAATAATAACTTTCTAAACTATAAGTAAATGTTTCTTCATCGTTACTTATTTCCATATTTCCTGTTACTTTATAAGATTTAGCACTGGTCATTTTATTTTGAAAATCCTTTAAAGTATCTTCTTTACTTTCTTTACCACATCCACAAAGGGCTAAACCTAAACATAACAAGACGATAATTTTTTTCAATATACCACTTTCCTTTTCTATTTAAATATATTTCTATAATATTTAAATATTCATGTATATTTTCAAAACAAATATCCATAATACTAATAAAGGTGAGTGAATTATGATGGAGACATTTCAAAAAGCGACATTAATATTTACAGTTATTGGAGCCATAAACTGGGGTTTAATTGGATTCTTTGATTTCAATTTAGTAGAATCTTTATTTGGTGAAGCCTCAATGCTTCCAAAAATTGTCTATGCAATTGTCGGCATCTGTGGCTTAATTAATATAGGAATATTATTTAACCACTTTGAAACTAATAACAAATAGGAAAAAGGCAGCCCCACGGCTGTCTTTTATCTTTCTATTTAAATAATTTTGGATACAATACTTATTATTTCATTACTTTTTTTAATGGCTATTTTCTTACCTATAGCTTTACCTCCAACAGTTAATGATGAGCAAATACTGGCAAGCAAAACATTCCATAACGATAAATTACCAGAACTTACCATATTAATTACTAAAACGCCAATTAAACTACCACTTAAAATACCACAAATGTCTCCCACAACATCATTACAAAAACTAGAAACACTACTGGCATTACGAATTAACCTAATAGCCATTTTAGCACCCTTAATCTTTTGACTAGCTTTGGAGTGAAATACTTTCTCATCCCCACTTAAAACCGCCGTTCCAATAATATCGAAGATAATTCCAATTAAAATAACCACAAATATACAAATAATTAAAACTACATTATTAAATGTACCTAAGTAGTTGGCTATTAAACTAAATATAATAGCCAAGACAAAAGTTAAAACAAATGCCCACAAAATCCAATGTTTTTTCATCTATTATCTCTAATCTTTCTACGCGTTAAACTAGGTCCAATGCTATCTAAAGATAAGCTTTCTAATATAGCATGGGTATCTTCTTTAGTAATCATAGTAGAGGTAGCTCCATAAGGTCTAACTCCCATCTCATATAATTCCCAAGATTTCTCTAACTCTTTTCGCCTATTTATTTCCTCAATTACTTTTTTATCTTCTCTAATTCTTTCCATATATCTAAATGTTCTCCTAAAATAAAAAAAATATGGTATATTATAAATCAATTTTATGGTTTAGGTCGAGTTGAATTTCTCTCTTTTCTAC
>CANRGQ010000068.1 GCA_947630195.1 uncultured Bacilli bacterium | reverse complement strand
CAATATTAAAATCAAAAATTTGACAAAAAAATAACCATTTTATAATGGTTTCCTCATTTTTTCTCTTTCAAAACTGATAAATTCCCGAGTTTAGTTTTTTACATTTATAAAAATCTTCCTATTGACTAAATAAAATAAATATTATATTATTTAAATATAAGGTAGAAGAATATTTTTTATTTTATAATTAATATTCGGTATTTACAACATTAGTATAAAATTAAATAAATATATAAATAATATAAAAGAGGTAAGAGTATGAAGAAAGAAATTAAAAGAATAGTATTATATGTAGCAATACTTACATTAGTAGTTCTAAATACCCAAATCGGGGGGGGGGGTTATTGTAACACCCTAATATCTTTAGTATTCATACCAAATAACTTTAAAGATAAATTAAAAAATATAAAAGAAAAAATAATAAATTTTAAATATAAACGAGAAATATTATATATAGGTCTCGGTCTTTTTGTTGTGTTTTTATTTAATTTAATAACAGGAACCCATGCTTTTTATAATTATAACAGTGAATGGATACCAATATTTACAGGTAAAGTAGGAAACTTTAGTGGTAAGGGAGATACTTCTCCTTTAACTGATAGAACAACAGATGTTAATTTACTTTATTATGTTCAAAACTTAACTAATCCTAAAGAGTATGTTGTTTCAAGTAATAAACCAGTATGGACGATGGGATATAAATTGGATGAAGAAAAAAGTAATTGTATTCCAACAAGTGCAAAATATTCAGATTATTCTATTAAAGATGATGGAACAGTTACATTTAGTGCTATCCTTTCAAAACCAAGTCAAGTAGTATGTAGGATATATTATAGTTTAGTTGGAGCTGATAATGATGTAGTTATATATGCTTTACAAGAAAACTCTACAGGTGGAGTAACATTCGAAGATAAGAAATATGACGTTGTAAGTACAATGCCTACAAGTGGATATACATATTATAAAGCAACTTGTTCAAATAGTGCTTCTGCTACTGATATAGGCTATACAACATCAACAGGATTTAAAGTAACAACAAGTGGACCAAATATATGTAATGCTTATTTTAAGAAGAATTGAGGAGGAAATAATATAATGAGAAAGAAAATAGATATAATAATATTTTTATCAGTAGTAATAATTGGAATAATAATTAGCTACAATAACAACATAAAAAATAATAATGAAGTAAAAGAATTAACAGAAACTGAAGTTAATACATTAAAAAATAATAAAAACTTAGCCATAATGTTACGTGATGATGCCAGTGGAGAATATTCTGAAATGGGAAGTAGAGATGCATGGCCTGAATATCCGAATTATATTTATATGAAGGCAGAATGTGATGATGGTAGTGGTGCAAAATTAGTCGGAACAGATGTCATAAATTATGATGAACAAAATAATAAACTAACCATGACAACCAAAACAACAATGTATTGCACACTATACTTTGCCCCAACAAATGATGCATTCACATTATTAGCAGAAAAAGGTGGAGCAACATTTAAAAAAGCCTTTAATAATGATACAATGCATAGATTTGTTGGTGACTACAATACAGTAAAGAATAATTATATATGTTTTGGAACGGATAATTTAGGAGACTGTTTAAAATCGCCAGCAACATATATGTATAGAATAATAGGGATAACAGATAGTGCAGATAGCAATATAGGATTAGAAGCGCATCAATTAAAGATAATCAAAGCAGAGCCAAATAGTGATGGAAAAAGCGTTGCATGGCATAGCAATAGATATTCAGATATTCCATGGGATTCAGCCGATGTTCAAAAAACATACTTAAATACAACATTTATAAAAACAATAACCGGAACAGTAGGAACAAGTAATTGGACAGATGTAATAAGTAATCCAAAGTGGTACATAGGAGATAATACAAGCGCAGACAGTACTAATGTTGAAGTAACCTCTAAAACACCTCAACAGCATAAAATAGGATTAATGTATGCCAGTGATTATTATAATGCAGGAACGCAAAATACAAATAATTGGTTAAATATATGTCACGGAAGAACAGGAACAAGCATATCATGTAGTAGTTATAATGAATGGACCATGACTAGGTATGGCTATGACGGACATGAAGGTGCGTGGCGTGTGGACAATTCGAGAGGCTCCTTGGGCACCAGTATTGTAAGCAATACGTATGCGGTTCGCCCGGTCTTCTATCTAACGTCCGAGGTTAAATTATCTGGTGGAGGAACTGAAAGTGATCCATTTATAATATCAGTTTAGTAGATTTTATAATATCGCATAAAAAGTGTTAATTGTGAAAATTATAGTTATTTTATAAATACTAATATCGTAATTCTATAACCTATAAATATTGTTTTATAAATGACAAAAGTTCGACAGAAATGTCGAATTTTGTCATAATATTAGAAGTTTTGACATGTTTTGTCGAACGACTTGACTTATGAATTTTTTTATATAAAATATAGTCTTCGAGATGAGAAATCTTGCCTGCTTTTCAGGGGTTTTGGTTGCAAACAAAACTTTTTTGGGAAGGAGGTATGTGTATAAAATTAGTAGTAGAAATATTATTAAGAGTAATTTCTTTCATATTCAACTTGTTTAGGACAAAAAAAGAAACTATCTCCATTAGGATAGATATCCAAACGAGATAGTACACAACCATAAGGCTACGATTTTTCGTCTCCTTATTTATATTATATACTAATTTATTAAAAAATAAAATAATTTATAGTAAAATAGTAAATATTTTAGTATAATTTAGGTGGTGATTACTATGGAAATAACTAGTTTAAATAATGAAAGAATTAAATATTATCAAAAATTAAAGAATAAGAAGTATCGAGATATTGAAGAACTTTTTTTAGTGGAAGATGAACATTTAGTTAATGAAGCGAATAAATTTGGTTATTTAAAAGAAGTTATTACCAGTGATAAAGATTTAAAATATGATGTACCAGTTATTTATGTAACTGATAAAATAATGAAAAGTTTATCTGACCAAGTAACGAGTAGTAAAGTAATTGGAGTATGCAAAAAATTGGATAAAAATGATATTGAAGGAAATATTATTGTTTTAGATAATATTCAGGACCCCGGAAATTTAGGAACGATTATAAGAAGTGCGGTCGCTTTTAATTTTAAAACTATTGTTATGTCAAAAGAAACTGTGGATATTTATAATCCCAAAGTCATAAGGGCCACTGAAGGTATGCTTTTTAATATAAATATAATTAAAGATGATTTAAAAGAATTTTTAGAAAATTTAGATGAGAGTTATCTAAAAGTAACTACGGATGTTAATGAGGGAGAAGATATTAAAAAAATTAATTTTAAAGATAAAAGAATTGCTTTAGTAATTGGTAATGAAGGTAGTGGTGTAAGTAAAGAAGTAGCTAACATTTGTGATAAAAAAGTCTATATTAAAATGAATAAGGCTTGTGAAAGTTTAAATGCTGGAGTATCGGCAAGTATTTTAATGTATGAGGTTAATTATGAATGATTATATTGAAATAGGGAAAATTATTAATTACTTTGGGATTAAAGGCGAAGTTAAAATAATTAGTGATTTTGAATATCCAGATAAAGTATTTAGGGAAGGTATAAATTTTTATATTGGTAAAGATAAAGAATTAGAAATAGTAAATACCCGTAGAGTTCATAAAAGTTATCATTTAGTAAGTTTTAAAGGTAAAGATAATATAAATGATATCTTAAAATATAAAAATAGTTATGTTTATGTAAAAAGAAATGATTTAAATTTAGGGGAAGATGAATATTTATATCGTGATTTAATAGATTATGAAGTATATGATAAAGATAAATTAATTGGGAAAGTTATTGATTATACTTATAGTAACAATGTTTTACTTAAAGTAAAAGGGGAAAAAGTATTTTATTTACCATTAATTGATAATTATATTAAGAAAATAGATAAAGAAAATAAAAAAATAATAACTAATGGGGGTGAAGATTTAATCTTATGAGAATTGATATATTAACATTGTTTCCAAATATGTTTGAAGGATTTTTAACAGAATCGATTATTAAAAGAGCTATTAATGATGGATTAGTAGAAATTAATATTATTGATTTTAGAAAGTTTTCGCATCTTAAACATAATCAAGTAGATGATACTCCTTATGGGGGAGGGGCTGGGATGGTTTTAATGTGTGAACCAGTTGTGGAGGCCATTGAAAGTGTGAAAGATGAAGATTCATTAGTAATTCTTACGACTCCTCAAGGCGAAAAATATACCGAAGGAAAAGCCATGGATTTAAAAAAATATAAACATTTAATCATCGTCTGTGGCCATTATGAGGGGTATGATGAGCGGATTTTAAATTTTGTCGATTTAGAGTTAAGTATTGGGGATTACATCTTAACTGGTGGCGAAATTCCGGCGATGGCAATTACGGACTCCGTTGTTCGGTTAATCGATGGCGTAATTACCAAAGAAAGTTATGAAGAAGAAACATTCTCTAATAACTTACTTGATTATCCCACTTATACGAAACCTGCTACCTTTAGAGGACTCTCCGTTCCCGATGTCTTAATAAGTGGTAATCACGAAAAAATCAAAGAATATCGTTTGAATGAACAAATAAAGAAAACTAAATTAAAAAGACCAGATTTATGGGAGGCTTATAATGAAAATCAAAAGTCCGAAAAATGAATTTTTAATTGAAGATTTAACTTTCGATAATGGTTTTAAATTACCTAGTAAAAAAGTTAAAGTGGAAGTATTTGATAAAAAAATTAAAGAAAAAATAATTGATGAAAACTTTAAAAAAGAATATCGGAAAATCTTAGAAATGATTGTAAGTATTAATGAAGATGGTAGTGAAGATGACGCTTTATATGTAAGAGATAAAGTAGAAGAATTTAAAAATTCTTTAATAAAAAAGTATGAAAAATATTTAAGTAAAAATACTTTAAATAAATATTTAAAAATGATTTTGTTATTAGAGCAAAAAATAGTAATTCCGAAAAAACACAAGGGAAGGTAAAAATACTTGTAAATAAAATGTTAATGTGGTATAATTACCAAGAAACCCAAAAGGTATGTAATCCGCTTAAGTTAAATATATATTAATGATTACAGGTAATATTTTTTAGAAAGGATGGGGAATGATGGCTAATTTAGTTGATAAGATTAATGAACGTCATATTCGTAAAGACATTCCAGAATTTAGAGTTGGGGACACAGTTCGTGTTGATGTTTGGGTAAAAGAAGGTAAAAAGGAAAGAATCCAAGCTTTTGAAGGCTTAGTAATTGCCAAGAAAGGTGGAAGTGTATCTGAAACTTTCTCCGTTCGTAAAACATCTAGTGGCGTTGGGGTAACAAGAATATTCCCAGTTAACGCTCCTACTATTGATAAGATAACTGTTATCAAAAAAGGTATGGTTAGAAGAAGTAAACTTAACTTTATTAAAGGAATGCGTAAAGA
>CANRGQ010000067.1 GCA_947630195.1 uncultured Bacilli bacterium | reverse complement strand
TTCAATAAAATAGAAGTATATTATGACAATGGACAAAAAGACTTAGCTAAAGTAATAGATAAAGTATTTAAAGAAAACTTTGAAAATTATGAACATATAGTAGAATTTGACCATGTTGAAAATAGATTATTTCAAATAGCAGATATGTTAACATATATAGATAAGGTGGATTACAAGTATCAAAACAAATCAAATTATTCAAAGCATGAAAATTATTTTTTAGAAATAGACAAAATGAGAAAAATAATAAGAGATTTAGGAAAGAAAAAATTATAGCATTATAAAAGCAACCATAGAAGGTTGCAATTATAAGCGGCGCCTAGCACCAACACGGATCGAACCATTTAACTGGCTCGGGGAGATATAAAATAAATATCTCTATTTATATTATATTCCTTTGACAATTTAATTATACAATAAATGATACATAAAGTAAAGGGTAAATTTTAAAAAGTGAATATTTATTAAAAATAACATTATAAAAGCAACCATAGAAGGTTGCAATTATAGGCGGCGCCTAGCGCCTACGCGGGTCAAGCTACTTAACTGGCTTGCAAATAGAGATATAATATCTCTTAATAAAGTCATTATATCAAATTAGATACTTAATGTAAATAGTTATTTTTCTTTTTATATAAAATATATGAAATTATGCGATAATATAGATAGGTAATCTTGATAATTATGATAGGTATGGTAAGGGCAGCAGCAATTATTGGGCGTGGAATGTGAATACAGACGGCAACTTGAACAACAATCGTGTGGACAATACGAATGCGGTTCGCCAGAAGCCTTCTATAACTTGAATGAATATATGATTAAGGTTATATACTAGGGAAGAAGCGAAGACAAAGATTATCTAAGACTTTTAGTCTAAATTGAAAACGGAGATAATAAGTTTTACGAAACTTGTTTAGAACTCCGTTATTTGTTTAAAAAAAGATAAAATTATGGTATAATCTAACTCGTAGGTGACAAGTATGTTAGAAATTAAAAATGTTACGTTAAAAGTTTTAGATAAAGAATTAGTTAATAATTTGAATTTAACCTTAAATGATGGAGAAATTCATGTTTTAATGGGTCCAAATGGGGTAGGTAAAAGTAGTATAGCCTCATCTATTATGGGAAATCCTAATTATGAAGTTGAGGGTTCAATTAAGTATAATGGCAAAGAAATTACTAATTTAAATGTTTATGAAAGGGCTAAATTAGGCATCTATTTAATTAATCAAAGTCCCATTGCTATTGAAGGCGTAACTAATGCCGAAATGTTAAGACTAGCCTTAAGTGAAAAAACCGGGGAGGCAGTTAATATTTTTGATTTCAGTAAAGAGTTAGAAAGTATTTGTGAATCTTTAGAACTAGATAAAAGTTTTATTCATAAAGAAATAAATGTGGGAGCCTCTGGTGGGGAAAGAAAAAAAATTGAATTATTACATTTATGGGTATTAAAACCAACATTTATTATGTTAGATGAAATTGATTCCGGTCTAGATGTTGATGCTTTAAAAATAGTAGGTAAAAGTTTAGCTAAATACTACGAAGAATATAAACCTACCATGCTTATTATTACGCATTCTAATACTTTAATCGATTATTTTAAAGATTTTAAGGTGCATGTTTTAGAAAATAAAAGAATAGTCAAATCAGGAAGTAAGGACTTGGCTAAAGAAATTCTTTCTAAAGGATTTAAAGATGTATCTGATACATTTGTTATAAGAGAGAATGAAAATTATGAATAAATTATTAGTGAGTGATATTAGAGATTTAAATGATGGTATATATAAAATAAGTTCTAAAAATAATTGTTTAGATTTAAACATTTTAGGTAATGTAACTATTTATTTAATAAACGAAAATATTGATAAGATTAATTTAAATTTAAAAGATGGTAGTAATTTGTTTTTCTATGACTTTAGAGAAAATAATCAAAATAATATTTCTGTAAATATTAATCAAGTTAATAATTCGAAAGTTCATTATAATTATAGTTTTAAAAATAGTGAAGATTGTGAATGTATAATAAATAATGATATTAAAGGAAATAATAATGAGTCTTATTTAAGTATTAGAAATATTAGTAATAAGGGTTTAAGTAAGATAATTATTAATGTTAAAGTATTTGAGGATACCACGGATAATATCGCCTTAGAAGATTTAAAAGGAATAAATAATGGGGGAAATGTCTTAGTGGAACCTAATATTGTAGCTTTAAGTAATGAAGTAGTAGCTAATCACCTAGCAACTATTGGGGGTGTTGATAAGGCATCTTTATTCTATTTAATGAGTAAAGGAATAAATGAAAGTAATGCCAAAGAAATTTTACTTAAAGGCTTTATATATAGTAATATGGATGATTTTATAAAAACGGGAGGTGAAGATTATGCATAGAGATGACTTTCCAATGTTAAGACAAGATATAATTTATTTAGATAATGGGGCAACTAGTTTAAAACCCCAATGTGTTATTGATAAAATGACGGATTATTATGAAAATTATAGTGCTAATGCCCATAGAGGGGATTATGATATTTCTTATAAAGTTGATTTAGAATATGAAAATACAAGAGATCTTGTAAAAGACTTTATTGGAGCTAAAAGAAAAGAAGAGATAGTTTTTACCAGTGGCACAACAGATAGTTTAAATTTAATTGTGAATGGTTTTTTTAGTGGGCTACTTGAAGCGGGAGATGAAATTATTTTAACGAAAATGGAACATGCCTCTAATGTGATGCCTTGGTTTAGAGTAGCTGGAGAGACGGGGGCTATCATTAAATATATTCCTTTAGATGATAATAATTTTGTTACTTTAGATAATTTGAAAAAAGTTGTAACTCCGAAAACTAAAGTAATTAGTTTAGCGGAAATTACGAATGTGGTGGGAGATATAAGACCTATTAAAGAAATAACCAAGTTTGCTCATGAAAGAGATATTTTTGTGGTTGTGGATGGAGCCCAAAGTGTTCCGCATATTAAGACTAATGTTAGTGATACCGATGTCGACTTTTTAGCCTTCTCAGCCCATAAAATGTGTGGTCCAACCGGAGTTGGTGTTTTATATGCGAAATATGAACTAATGCAAAATATTGAACCGATGAATTTAGGGGGCGGCATGAATGAGTCTTTTGATGCTCCCGATAAAATGGTTTTGAAAGAGGTTCCGACGAGATTTGAAGCAGGAACGCCAAATATTTCCGGGGTTATTGGTTTAGGAGAGGCCATTAAATATTTAAATAAAGTTGGTATGGATAAAATAAGTGCTTATGAAAAAAATTTAAGAAGTTATTTGATTGAAAAATTAGTAAGTATTCCCCATATTGATATTTTAAATATTGAAGCTGATAGTGGTATTGTCGCTTTTAATGTCGATGGTTTATTTTCGGAAGATGTCGCTTACTATTTAAACAAATATGGTATTTGTGTAAGAGCGGGTAGTCACTGTGCAAAGCTTACTAAAGATGTTTTAGGAGTGGCTAATTCCATTAGAGTAAGTTTGTATTTTTATAACACAGAATCCGAAATTGATAGTCTAGTGGAACTTTTAAAAGATAAAGATAAAATTATGAAAGAAATGTTTTAAGAAAGTTTTAGGACTTTCTTTTTTCTTGACAGAATAATAAATATGCGCTAAATTAAGTCTGGGTGAAAAGTTATGGATAAAGAATTAGCAAGAGAAGTAATATTAGAAAATTTTCAACATCCTGTAAATAAAAGTGAAGCTATGGGTAGTGATTATCAAAAAGTTAATACTCGTAATCCTAATTGTATTGATAATATCGATTTATATATTAAGTTTAATAATGATAAAATTGAAGATATTCATTTTTTGGGAGAAGCCTGTGCTATTTCGACAGCTTCCACATCCGTTATGATTAAAAATTTAATTGGTAAAACCATAAAAGAAGCCAAAGAATACATAAATAATTTTTATGCCATGTGTGATGAAGAAGAATATGATGATACTTTATTAAAAGAAGGCTTAGCCTTTCAAGATATATATAAACAAAGCAATAGGAAGCATTGTGCAACCCTTCCTTATAAAGGTATTTTAAAAGCATTGGAGGAATATGAAAACAAATAAATTAACTATTATTTTATTAATTATTATCTTTATTTTGTTAAGTTTTATTGTTTATGATAAAGTACTAAAAAAGGAATTAGATACAAAAAAAGAAGCAGAAATTACTTTGAAGGATACAATTAACCTCGATTATGCGACGATGTATTTATTAAGTGATGGCACCGCTTATTTAACTCCTTTAAATAAAGAAGAAGTAAAAGATTTAAATTTAGATAAAAATCTAACTGACCGTCTTAATACTTTATATGACCGTTCATTTTATTATGATATATATTTAAATAATCAAAAATTAAGAGCCTTCAGAATCAAATTAGATAGTAATATAAAAGAAATGAAACAATTAGAGGTCGATAATTTAACATATATTATTTACTTAAAAGAAAATAATACAGTTGGTTTATTTAATTATGAAGATTATATCGATTTATTATATACAGATGCCGTTGATAATTATAATGATTTAAAAAATGTAGCGGATATTAAAGATAACAAAGTTATTTACTTAGATGGTAGTAAAGAAGAATTTATTAAGAAATAGTGTGAAACTCAAATCTTTGATATTGTTGACATATGGTGTAAAATATGTTATTATAGCAACTCGTAAGGGGGAATTTTAAAATGAATATTAATAAGAAAAAAATTGTTAAGTATGTAAGTGCAGGTATTTTAGCAACAACATTAATATCTGGAATAAGTATTGGTATTTATGATACTAATATAGATCATACCAAACAATTATGTCCTATTAGTTCATTACCATTAATTGGAAATTTACATCAAGCTAAATCAATGGTTTCTGATTTAAATGACCAAGGTTATCAAATAGTTACTTATTCATTTGATGCTACTGAAGAAAATCCTCTTCATGTGGAATCTATAAGTGCTTATTATGATTATAAACCTTTAGATGGACTTGAAGATGGTATGAATGTACTTAATAATTATGCTCAAAAAGTTACATTAAAAAAATAATTTGTTAAAATTTATAAAGAAAAAGTGATTTTATGGAAAGAATGGAGTTTACTACTAAAGATAAGAATGGTAATGAAATAGTTTGTGAAGTAATTGCTACTTATCACGATGATAACACAAATAAAGATTTTATAGTATATACCGATAAAACTTTAGATGAAAATAAAAAACTAAAAGTATATTATGGTTTATATGAAAAAGTAGGAAATGACATTAAATTAAAAGAAGCAAAAACGCCAGAAGAAAAATCCATTGGTTTACAAATTATTAAAGAAATATTAAACGATATAAATAAATTAAATTGCTAATTTATAGTTTGACGTTAAGAAGTGAAAATAAAAATCACTTCTTTTTTAGTGTAATAATAATAGAATATAATAAATACTGATAATTTTCTTGAATTTTATGTTTATCTTTTTAAAAACTTTATAATAATTTAAATTTTTGAGTTTCCGTAAAAAATAAAGAAAATAAAAAGTTAGAAAAAATGTTGAAAACTTTTTCTAACTTTTTTGCCTA
>CANRGQ010000066.1 GCA_947630195.1 uncultured Bacilli bacterium | reverse complement strand
TTAACTACCGTTAAATACAATTAACTACCGTTAAATACAATTAACTACCGTTAAATACAATTAACTACCGTTAAATAAATCTTGTATTTTAATAATTATTAATATATAATTTATGTGAAAGAAAATTAATAAATATATATAAAAACATTCACATAAAAAAGAGGATGGTGTATATGAATAGAGAAATAGTAGGATTAATTCAAATAAAAGAATTTTTAACGCATGAGTTAGATAGTTTATTTTATGGAAATATAGAAATAAGAAACGATAAATATTTATATGTTCATTATAATGATGATGGGATACCTAGAACTAAATATTATGGGGAATATACAGAAGAAAAGCATAATTTAATTATGTGTAATAACTTTTTAGCTAAAGAATTAAAGAATAGTATTAGAAACATAAATAAAAAACTTAATAAGTTAAATTATAATGATACAGAGTTAAGTGATATAGTTAAGTTAAATATAGATTTTGCTAAAAGACATTTAGCGGATACTATCTATAAACAAGCTATTTTAGAGGGCATATCTACTACTTACCTAGATACCGAAAATATTATTTATGGGGGTAAAGTAAATAATATGACTAGTGAAGATATAATGAAGATAGTTAATTTAAAACATGCTTGGGAATTTATATTAAATAAGAATGTTATTTTAACTGATAATAATTTATCTTTATTATGTGAAATAAATAAAATAGTTTTAGAGGGATTCTTCTATACAGCTGGAATGATTAGAAGTGTTCCTGTTAAAATTACGGGAACAGAATATTCTCCAAATATACCAATAGAAAGCAAAGTAAAAGAAGAATTAGATAAAATTATAAATAAACCTATTGATAGTGTTGATAAAGGAATAGAGTTATTATTATTTATAATGAAAAATCAATTATTTATAGATGGTAATAAAAGATGTGCGGTAATATTTTGTAACCACTATTTAATAAGTAAAGGTAAAGGTTTAATAGTAATACCAGATAAACTAACTGGTAAATTTAAAAAGTTATTAATAGATTATTATGAAGGTAAAAATATAGAAGAAATAAAGAAATTTTTAAAAGGAAAGTGTTATATTAAAATTTAAGTAAAAAATAAAAGTGCTATGCTTCCCAGTTGTTTGGAAACTATAGCACTTTTTTTATATTTAACTATTTTTAAAATAAAAAAAGTGAGACCGACTCCCTCTCCCAACGGAATGAGGTCGGCCTCGTGTAATTACGAATACATTGTATCATTCTTGGCTTTTAATGTCAAGAAAAAAGTGACAAAAAATCAAAAAAATAACAAAAAATTAAAATTTTGTTATTTTTTTTGAAAAAATTTCACGAAAAAAAAGGAAATTCGAGATTTTTTTACAATAATATAAGTAGAGGGGAAGAAAATGTGGTTAGAAAGGAATGTAATAGTAAATGTTGAATTTAGTAACAAAATCCAAGAATTCAAATTGTGATGACGTAACAGATATATGGCTTAAAAAAGCAACAAAATATAGTAAAATAAAAAATGCAAAATCGGTTGTAATAAATAAAAAAAGATATTTTGTTAATGAAAAGAATAAAATCAATCATACAAATAATGAAGTCCATATAGCAAAGTTATTAGTAGAAACTTTTGGGGGTAAATTAGAATATTTACCAGTAATTAGTGAGGATAGAGGAGTTCAATGCGGAGATTATCTATATAAAGGTGAAATTTGGGATTTAAAAGAAATCGGAAAAAATGTAATTAGTGAAAAAAGAGCAATAGATAATATTTTAAAAAAAGCTAAAAGACAAGCTTCTAATTTCATCTTAGATATAACTAATTGTAATTTAGACAGGGAAAATATTTTAAACCAAATAAATAAGCTTTATAAAAATAAAGGACGTGAATGGATAGACAAAATAATTGTTTTCGATAACAATAAATTGTTAAAAGTTTATAAAAGAAAAAAATAAAAATGAGACCGACAACCCTCTCCCAACGGAATGAGGTCGGTCTCATATAAATAAATTCTATTATATTATATGCATCTTGTCAAATTTTATTCAAAAAAGTGCTATGGTTTCCAAATGAATGGAAAGTATAGCACTCTATTAGTGAGACTGACACCCTCTCCCAGCGGAATGAGACCAGCCTCGTGTGACCACAAATATATTGTAGCATATTTGTTTTGCTTTGTAAATAGCAAAGTAATAAAGTTGCCTATCACCCAAACGGGCAAAGACAACTTTATTGATACAATATTACAACATATTATTTTAATTGTCAATGAATAAAAAGCAAAAAAATTGTATTGACATTCATTAGTTCGTATTATATAATTAAAATGTGTCTAAGAAGTTAAATAAGTATATTAAAACTTTAAGGAGTGAGAGATTTTATGAATACTAATAAAAATAAAAAATTAACTGAAGAAGAAATACAAGAAAAAATAAGAAAAGTTGATGGGGCAATGGCTCAAGAAGGAATGCCATTGACTAAAGAATTAAAACAAAAACTTTATGAATGTATAATTAGGAAAACTACAACTGAAATAGAACGTAAAAAAGTTATTGAAAAGTATAGAAGGATTTATGGATAAAAATTATAAATATACTTATGAAAGAACAGCTAATTATTGTTATAAAGGGACCGATGTTTTAATTAATAAATTAAATATTACAAACGAAAAAGACTTGTATTGTGCTGAAAGAGAACTTGTTCTTTATAGAACATTTGAATTAAACGAAAATCCTCTAAAGGGTAATTTTGATTTTAAATATTTAAAAGACATTCATAAATACCTATTTCAAGATATATATAGATGGGCTGGAGACGTTAGAAATTGTAATATTGCCAAGCAAGATTTATTTTGTTTATTTGAAAACATAGAATCATATAGTAATGAAATATTTAATAAATTAAAAAAAGAAAAATACTATGTAGAGTATGATAATGAAACAACATTAGATAAATTAGTAGAATTATTTGCAGATATTAATGCTTTGCATCCTTTTAGGGAAGGTAATGGACGAACTCAAAGATTATTTATTGAATTACTTGCAAAAATAAATGGCATTGATTTAGATTTAACAAATGTTACTAAAAAAGAAATGATTATAGCAAGTCATGATAGTATTAGTGGTAATTATGATAAATTTAAAGAAATGTTTAAAAATAATAGTCATATTATAAGTGAAAGAGAAAGATTAGAATATATAAATTTATATTGTTCTGATAAATTAAAGAAAGTAATATTAAGTGGTAGCGTTAAATAGAGTTAAGTATTAAATATAATTAATATTTTAAAATAAAAAAGTAACAAATAATAATCAATAAAGAAATTTTTGAAATTGATTGTTAAAATTAAAATAATATGATAAAATTAATTTACTTAACAAAGAAATTGTGTGATAATTACATAGTCTTATATAGAGAGTTAATGGTGGGTGGAAATTAACAAAGATTGTAATTAGGTATGAACAAGGGAGTTAAGAAGCAGTCGTGCTTTATAACGATGAGTGTATGAATAATTCATAAATAAAGGTGGTACCGCGGAAAATAATTTCGTCCTTTGTTTATGAATTTTTTGTTATTAAAAGAAGGTGATAATATAAAAGCAGTAATATTTGATGTGGATAATACCTTAATTGAATGGAAAGAAGAGTTTTTTGAGGCTATAGTTAAAACTATTAATGAAGAAGGATTTAATTATAGTATTGAATTAATTCATAAGATATTTGAAACAGTAGATGAAAATGAAAGGGTTAAAGAGAAGTTAGAAAAAGAAGATTTAGTTAATTTTATTAATGAAAAGTGTGGAACTAATTTAACCGTAGAGTTTGTTGATAAGTATATGAAAAATTTAGATAACTGTGTGGAAAAGAATGAAAGTGTTATCGATACTTTAGAATACTTAAGTAAAAAATATGATTTATATGTACTTACGAATTGGTTTACAGAATGTCAAAAAGAAAGATTAAAAAGATCAGGCATACTTAAATATTTTAAAGATGTCATTGGGGCCGACCAAAACTATTTTAAACCTAATCCGAAAACTTTTGATGTTATATTAAAGAATTATAAAAAAGAAGAATGTGTCTATATTGGAGATAGTTTAGAAAAAGATGTAATATTTCCTATGTCTTTAGGAATAAGGGCTATATGGAAGACAAATGAGGAAAATGAAAAATACGAAACTATTAAAAATATTAGCGATTTAAAGAATATATTATAGAAAGAGGTAAAAGATGAATAAAAAATATTATATAACAACACCAATATATTATCCTAGTGCGGAATTTCATATTGGGCATTGTTACACCACGATTATTGCTGATGCCATAGCCAGATACAAAAGATTATCAGGTTATGATGTATACTTTCAAACCGGAACGGATGAACATGGCTTAAAGATTGAAAATAAAGCCAAAGAAGCCGGAGTTACTCCAAAGGAATATGTTGATAAAATTATTTTAAATGCGAAAGATTTATGGAAAAGTTTAAATATTTCTTATGATTATTTTATTAGAACAACGGATGAAGACCATACAAAAAGGGTACAAGAAATATTTAAAAAATTATATGACCAAGGAGATATTTATAAAGGAGAATATAAAGGCCTTTATTGTGTTCCTTGTGAATCATTTTGGACGGAAACACAACTTGTTGATGGAAAATGTCCAGATTGTGGAAGAGATGTTAATTTAGTTACGGAAGAAGCTTACTTTTTTAAATTAAGTAAATATCAACAAAAGTTAGAGGATTACTATGAAACGCACCCTAACTTTATTGAACCTGAATCCAGAAAAAATGAAATGCTTAATAATTTTATAAGACCAGGCTTAGAGGATTTATGTGTTTCTCGTACTTCATTTAAATGGGGAATACCGGTTACTTTTGATGAAAAACACGTTATTTATGTTTGGATAGATGCTTTAACTAACTATATAACTAGTTTAGGTTATCCCGAAGAAACAGAAAAATTTAAGAAATATTGGCCTTGTGATTTACATTTAGTCGGAAAAGAAATTGTGCGTTTCCATACCATTATTTGGCCAGCAATTTTAATGGCTTTAGGATTAGAATTACCAAAACAAGTCTTTGGTCATGGTTGGCTTATAATTGATGGGGGAAAAATTAGTAAGAGTTTAGGTAATTATAAAGATCCAAGAGAATACATTCACTCTTATGGTGTTGATGCTGTTCGTTATTATGCTTTAAGAGAGGTACCTTTTGGTAGTGATGGTAATTTCTCGGAAAGTGCTTTAATTACGAGAACTAATGCCGATTTATGTAATATTTTAGGAAATTTGGTAAGTAGAACAATTCAAATGGGTATTAAATATTTTGATGGCGTTGTTCATAAGACTGAAAAGTTTGAAGATATTGATGCTTACTTAATCGAAAGTATTTATAATCTAAAGACAACAGTTGATGGTAAGGTGGAATCTTTAAAAATTAATGAAGCTTTAGAGTGTATTTTTGATGTATTAAGAAAATGTAATAAATATATTGATGATACTACTCCTTGGGTACTTGCTAAGGATGAAGAAAACAAGGAAAGATTAGAAACAGTTATCTATAACTTACTTGAAGGAATAAGAGTATGTGCCATTATGTTACAAGCCTTTATTCCCGA
>CANRGQ010000065.1 GCA_947630195.1 uncultured Bacilli bacterium | reverse complement strand
TTAGTTGGTCAAGTGCTGGAAGAATTGGTTATTTAGGAAGTAAAAAGAAAACTCCATATGCTGCTGGTCTTACAGCAGAAGCTGCGGCGGCTGCTGCAATTGAACAAGGAGTTCAAAAAGTAGAAGTTCATGTTAAAGGACTTGCACCAGGAAGAGAAAATGCAATTAGATCATTACAAAGTGCAGGATTAGAAGTTACAGCTATTATTGATGAAACTCCAGTTCCTCACAATGGATGTCGTCCACCAAAAAGACCAAGAAATTAGTTTAAATAGAAAGGGAATATTGTATGATGATAAAATTTGAAAAACCAGAATACAAAATTACTGAATACATCGAAAGCAATCATTATGGAAAATTTGAAATTGATCCATTAGAAAGAGGATTTGGTACTACTCTTGGTAATGCTTTAAGAAGAGTGCTATTATCAAGTCTACCAGGAAGTGCGGTAACAAGCATTAAGATTGATGGAGTTTTACATGAATTCCAAAAAATTGAAGGTGTTGTGGAAGATGTAACTTCAATCGTTCTAGCAATTAAGAATTTAGTTGTTAAAAATCATTCTGATGAACCTAAAGTATTAAGACTTAGTGCTTCAAAAGAAGGTCCTGTAACCGCCTCAATGATTGAAAAAGATGCTGACGTTGAAGTTATTAATGGTGATCTTGTAATTTGTAATCTTGTCCATGGTGGTAAAATCAACATGGAAATGACTGTGGAAAATGGTCGTGGGTATGTTGAAGCCAAAGAAAACAAGAAAAGATTAGAAGATGCGGGAGTAGGTACAATTGCTATTGACTCTGCTTATTCACCAATTGAACTAGTTAAATATGAAGTAGTGGATACTCGGGTTGGACAAAATGAAAATTATGATAAATTAATAATGGAAGTATCTACTAATGGTAGTATGAATCCTGAAGAAGCTCTAGCTTTAGCAGCCAAAATCTTAGTAGAACACTTTAATATTATTACCGATTTAAATGCTATTAGTGATTTCTCAGGTATGATGCAAGAGAAGAAAGTAGATACAATTACGAAGACTTTAGAAACCCCAATCGAAGAAGTAGAATTCAGTGTTAGAGCATATAATTGCTTAAAGAGAGCTGGTATTCATACTGTTCAAGATTTAGTGGAAAAAAGAGAAGTTGAAGTAACAAAGATTAGAAATTTAGGAAAGAAGAGTCTAAAAGAAGTTCTTGATAAAGTAGCGGATTTAGGACTTACATTTAAGGAGTAGATTATTATGTACAGAAAATTAGGAAGAGAAACAAGAATAAGAAGAAGTATTTTAGCGGGACTTACTAAAGATGTAATTATGCATGAAAGTATTGTAACTACGGATGCCAGAGCTAAAGAAGTAAGAAAATTTGTTGATAAAATGATTACTTATGGTAAAAGAGGAACTTTAGTATCTCGTCGTAAAGCATTAGCTTTCTTACATAATGATAAAGAAGTTACTAATAAAATATTTAATGAACTAGCACCAAGATATAAAGATCGTAATGGTGGTTATACTAAAATAATTAAAATTAATGAACGCCGTGGCGATGATGCTTTACAAGTTAGATTAGAATTAGTTTAAAAATATAAATTAACTACTAGAAATAGTAGTTTTTTTAATGGGTATTTTTAAAAGTGAGTGCAAAAAGGTGTAAGTTTTGTCTAAAAGTCCCTGCAAAAAAGTGTAAGTTTTCTTAAAAAGTGAGTGTAAAAAGGTGTAAATTTTTCTAAAAAGTGGTTGCAAAAAGGTGTAAGTGTGGTATTATTTAACTAGTTAAGGGGATAATATTATATGAAAAGAAAAATATATGAAGATTTATTAAATTGGAAGAATACTAAAAATTTTAAACCTTTAATTGTTTTAGGAGTTAGACAATGTGGTAAAACTTATATAATTGATGAATTTTGTAAAAAAGAATTTAAACATTATAAGAAAATTAACTTATTAACTGATACTAATGTTGTTAATTTATATAAATCAAATGCGAATTCAGAAAAAAAATATAATGATTTAAAAATAGAAATTGATTTTGATTTTGATCAAGAAGATAGTGTATTGTTTATTGATGAAATTCAAAAGTGTGAGGAGTTAATATCTGAATTAAAGTTTTTTAATGAAAATCACAGTAATGTTAGAATAATATGTGCTGGTTCTTTACTGGGATTAAAACTAGCAAGATTAACTAAACCTTTTCCTGTAGGAAAAGTATCAAGACTTGATATGTATCCAATGGATTTTGAAGAATTTTTAATGGCTTTTAATCAAGAACTATTAATAGACAAGATAAAGGATTGTTTTAATAAAAATGAATCAATGGGAATTATTCATGAAAAAGCTTTAGAATATTATAAAAGATATTTACTTTCGGGTGGAATGCCTGAAAGTGTTAAAGCATTAATAGAATGTAATGAAGACTATTATAATTTTGATTTATCTATATTAAATAATATCATTGAAGACTATAAAAATGATATGAATCATCACGTTAAGAATGCTGCTGAAACATTAAAAATTAGAAATATATATGATTCTCTACCATCACAACTTCAAAATGCTTCAAAAAAATTTCAATATTCTGTAATCTCTCGTGATGCCAAATCTAGAGAATACGCTTTACCTTTAGATTGGCTTAAGGAAAGCAATATGGTTCAAATATGTCAATGTGTTAAAGTGCCAGAAATACCTTTATTAGGGTTTGTAGATAATGAAACTTTTAAAGTATATTATTCTGATGTTGGCATATTTAATAGAATAGTTAATAATGATGTTAAAACTATTTTACTTGATGGTATGAAAATATATAAAGGTATTATTACTGAGAATTATGTAGCTAATCAATTAATGTCTAGTGGATTGGATTTATTATATTGGAAAGGTTCAAGAAATGCTGAGGTAGACTTTTTAATAAGAACTGATGATGGGGTTATACCTATTGAAGTAAAAGCCGATGATAATACTCAATCAAAAAGTTTAAAAGTATATATGGAAACATATAAACCTAAATATGCCATTAGAATAAGTACTAAAAATTTTGGTTATAATGCTAAAACTAAAATTAAATCGATACCATTATATGCAGTATTCTTAATAAAAGATTTAACTTAAATTAAAATAATAATTAAAAAAATACTACTAGAAATAGTAGTTTTTTTAATGGATTTTTAAAAGTGGGTGCAAAAAGGTGTAAGTTTTCTTAAAAAGTGCTTTGATTTTCGTGAAGGTTGAAGCAAAAAGTCTTTCGATTTTCGTGAAGCATATGACAAAAAGTGCTTTGATTTTCGTGAAATTTGTTCGTGTAATTAAATTAGAGAAATCTCATTTTTTTGCATTTTTACAACAAATCTGTTCTTTTTTAAAAGAAATTTCGTGAAAAAAAAGGAAATCAGAGATTTTTTTACAATAAGATAAGTAGAGGGAGGAAAATTAAACATAAAAAATATGCAAACAAAAGAGGAATTAAAAAGTTATACTAACATAAAAGAAGCAATTGAAGATTATGTTAAAGAAATTAAAAATAATTTTAAACCATGTGTTGTAATTAGAACTCATAAAAATAAAAATTATAGTAAAGAATTACAAACTACTATCTATAACAAAGCTAAAGAAGAATTTAAAAAGATAGGCAAAAACATTTTTTTAAATAATGGTGAAGGAATATATGTATCTAATAGTGATATTAAAGAAAGCATTGCTAAGATTGTTAGAAGTGATTATCAAAAACAATTATTAACAGAACATTTAGAATTGTTTTCTAAATTAGATAAGATAATTGAAAATGGTAAATTGGTAACTAGTGCTTGTGAAACAAAGAATAGATGGCAAAATCAAAAATGGGATTATTATATAACTCCAATAAAAATTAATTGTCAAAAATATATTGTGGAATTTGATACTTTGTTAAGAGAGAGAAACGAAAAACATTTTCGAATACAAAGAATATTTAAATTACAAGACATAAAAAAACAAACTGTTCCGACCGGTAGGGTTGAATAGTCAACGCTTAGACCGGTTTTAGGAACAATTTGTTTTCTACAAATAATAATACCATAAATGATACGCATTGTCAACAAGAAAATTAACTTGTAAAAAAACAGGTTGCTCCGACCGCTCTTCTGAATAAATCAGCGAGTCGGTTTGCAAAACAACCTGTTTATAGGAATGATATCATAACTGATACTAAACGTCAACATAAAATTACCACTTTTAACATTGCCAAGAATATGTTAGAAAAAAGCAATTTAATAAAAGATATATCCAAAACTACTAATTTAAATGTTGAAGATATAATAGATTTAAAAATAAGTTATTTAAAAACTGTGATAAATGATTAAATATCATTGTTTTTGTATATCATTAATTGTTATATTATTTCTTTTATGTGGTTTTCTCTCATCAGTTAAATAAAGTATATAATCAATAGGAACATTATAGAAAATTGCTAATTCAATTAAATTTTTAGTATTAATATCATATAGTTCTCTTTCATATGCTGATATTATTGATAACCCAGTATTAAGTAACTTGGCAATATCTTTTTGGAGTAGGTCTTTATCTTCACGTATTTCTTTTAAGCGATTCATTTTTTCTCCACTTTTATATTAATATAATAATTTGTGTTTCTTTTATGAGGTTTTCTTTCATCCGTTAAATAAAAGATATAATCAACGGAGACATCATAAAACAAGGCTAACTTAATAAGATTTTTAGTATTAATATCACACTTACCACGTTCATAATCCGAATAACTAGAATGCTTTAATCCTAAAATTTTGCCAACTTGTCTTTGTGTTAAATCTCTATCTTCTCTAATTTCTCTTAGTCTATTCATTATATCACTCTTGAATTATCGATTTTTTATATGGGGTAGGATCATCCGTAAGCATTAGGATATAATCAATGCTAACATTATAATATTTAGCTAAAAAAATAAGTACATCGGTAGGTAAGTCGATGGCTCCAGTTTCGTATTTGGAATAGCCAGTTTGTCCGATATTTAGAATTTTGGCTACATCTTTTTGTAATAAATTTTTACTAACTCTTAATTCTTTTAATCTATTCATATGCAATCACTATCTAAAACTATCATGCCGTAAAATGGAATATTGACAAATTCGGTAAAATAGAATATTATATAAATATAATATATGCCATTTTGGAATATATTAAAACATTTAATTTGCAATAGTGGTTCGCTATTTGCAACTTAATAAAGGGATTGGTTAAATGATAAAAGAGAAATTAAAAAAATTATTAAATATAAAAGTTATATACTTTGTTATATGTGTTTTTGTTATAACTTTATTTATATGTTTAAAAAATACACATGCTTATTATAATTATGAAACTGGACCAGTACCTATATTTACAAGTAGAGTAGGAAACTTTGCTGGTAAAGGAGATACTTCTCCTTTAACTGATAGAACAACAGACGTTAATTTAATGTTTTATGTTCAAGATGTAGCTAATCCTAAAAATTATACCATAATGGAAGGAACACCAGCTTTGGTATCAGGATATGTTGTAAATGATAAAAAGAGTAATTGTATTCCGACAAGTGGAACTTATAAAATGACCGAAGAAAAAGTTTATTCTATAGCGAGTGATGGACTAGTAACTGTCGAAGTTTCCGAAGATAAACCAAATCAAGTAGTATGTCGAATATATTATGATTATGAACAATTAACAGATAAGGATATTATAGTCTTTGCCTTAATAGAAGATTCATTAGGA
>CANRGQ010000064.1 GCA_947630195.1 uncultured Bacilli bacterium | reverse complement strand
TGAAAGTAACACCGTCGGAAAAACCGACATTGATAATTCCAAGAAACCAGTAAAAATTTATAATTTAGATATGATTATTGCTGTTGGATATAGAGTTAATTCAAAGAAAGCAACAAATTTTAGAATATGGGCAACTAAGGTGCTAAAAGAATATTTAATCGCTGGATTTGTAATGGATGATGAAAGATTAAAGAATCCAAATTACATTTTTGGCGAAGATTACTTTGAAAGACTTTTAGAAAGAATTAAAAATATCCGCTCTAGTGAAAGAAGATTTTATCAAAAAATAACGGATATATATTCGACAAGTATTGATTATGATAAAGATTCGGAAACAACAAAAGAGTTTTTTAAAACAGTTCAAAATAAATTGCACTACGCAGCTACGGGTTATACAGCAGCAGAGATAATTTATAATAGAGTAGATTCAGAAAAAGATCATATGGGTTTAACTAATTGGAAAGACTCTCCAAATGGTCCAATTTATAGATATGATGTAGATGTTGCTAAAAATTATTTAACGGAGAAAGAATTAAAAAACTTAAATAGAATTGTTTCAATGTATTTAGATTATGCTGAGGAACAAGCAGAAAATCATAATGCAATGACAATGAATGATTGGATAGAAAAACTCAATGTTTTCTTGCAATTTAATGGAAAAGAAATATTACGTAACTCTGGCAAAATTTCTCATAAGGTTGCTCAAGAACTTGCATATAAAGAATACGATAAATTTAGAAAAAAACAAGATACTTTATTGGTTTCGGATTTTGATAAATTTCTTGAAAATGATAAAATATTAAAGGAAATTGGAAGTGATAAAAAATGAATGATGAAAATAAAACAAATATAAATTGGTATCCAGGACATATGGCTAAGACTAGAAGAAAAATAATGGATGAGTTAAAAAACATTGATATTGTTTATGAACTAGTTGATGCTAGAATACCTAAATCAAGTAAAATAAAAGATATTGATAATCTTATTAAAAATAAAAAAAGAATATTAATAATGACTAAAAAAGATTTATGTGATTTAGAAGTTACTAATAAATGGGCTAAATATTATGAAAATAATGGTTATTATGTTTTACTTGTGGATTTAAAAAATAATGATGATTATAAAAAAATTATTAAACTTACTAATGAGATAACGAAAGATATTCAAGAAAATAGAAAAAGTAAAGGCTTAAAAGAAAAAGAAATAAGAGCTTTAGTATTAGGAATACCTAATACGGGTAAAAGTACTCTTATTAATAAAATAACGGGTAAAAAAAGTGTCAATGCGGAAAATAGACCAGGGGTTACAAAAGAAATGCAATATTTAAAAACGAATGTAGGAATAGTTCTATTAGATACTCCAGGTATTTTATGGCCTAAATTGGATGATGAAGTAGGAGCCTTTAATATCGCCGCAACTGGGGGAATAAAAAAAGAAGTTTTAAATTTAGATGAAATATGTGTTTATATTTTAAATACGTTATATGAGTTATATCCAAATCTATTAAAAGAGGTATATAATATTGAAAATAATGATGTGATGGAAATGTATGAAATCATTGGAAAAAGAATCGGAGCTATAAAAAATAACGAAATAGACTTTGAAAAAGTTAGCTTAAAGGTATATAATGATTTAGTGGGTGAAAAAATTAAAGGAGTAACATTAGATAAATGGCAGTAGATTTATTAAAATATGAGAAGGAATTATCTAAAGAGGGATATAAATTAATTGCTGGTGTTGATGAAGCCGGAAGAGGACCTTTGGTAGGGCCTGTAGTAGCGGCTGCAGTTATATTACCCAAAGGGTATAATCTAAAAGGTTTAAATGATTCTAAACAATTAAGTGAGAAGCAACGTAATTTATTTTTTGAATATATTAAAAGAGATGCAATTAGTGTGGGTGTAGGAATTGTTTCCGCTAAAGAAATAGATGAAATAAACATTTTAGAGGCCTCTCGTAAAGCTATGAATATCGCTTTAGATAATTTAGATGTTAAACCTGATTATATTTTAACGGATGCTATGAAATTAGATCGTGATACTCCAGTTCTACCTATTATTCATGGAGATGCTTTAAGTTTGAATATTGCGGCTGCCTCTGTTATTGCGAAAGTAACAAGAGACAAGATAATGGTTGAATATGGGGCGTTACATCCCGAGTATGAGTTTGAACGTCATAAAGGATATCCCACGAAAAAACATCTTGAATTAATGCAAAAATATGGTATATTAGATGAGTACCGTAAAACTTATAAACCGGTAAAAGATTTATTAGAAAAGAGTAGTGAAAATGGAATCAGAAGTTAAAAATAAAAAAAGAAGTATAATTAAAGATAATAGTATTATGAATTTTACTTTAATGACAGTGACGCTCTTTTTGATTGAGATAATTTTTCGAATTATGAATGGGTTTGCTATCTTTGATTATGCTACTTTAAGAATATTTATAAGTGTTTGTTTATTTTCTTTAATCATAACTTTTATTAGTAATTTATTTAAAAGAAGATGGATAAGAAATACAATTAATTTATTATTTGTGTTTGTCTATTCTTTATATACTTGGTTACAAGTTGGTTTTATCAATTATTTAGGAGTATATATATCATTTCATACTTCTAGCCAATTTGGGGCCGTTAAAGATTACATCTTTGATTATTTAAATTCTTTTAAATGGACTTATCATTTATTATTTGTTCCTTTTGTAGTTTTATTAATTCTTTATATCTTTTTATTTCGCAAAAAAGAATATAAACGGGGTAAATTTAAAAATAAAATTTTAACATTTATTCCCAGTTTAATTGCCTTATGTGGTATATATTATGGAACTTTGGTTCTTCCTTTTATGCAAAATAGTTTACAAATTAAAAGTAATCTAAAATTATTTAATAATCCTGATGTGCCAACGGTCGCCGTTAATCAATTTGGAACAACTGTCTTTGGAATATTAGATTTAAAGAGTTATTTGTTCCCAGTAGCGGAGGAAGAAACAGTCTTTAATCCGACGTATCCAAATAAAAATGGGGTTACGAAAAGAGAGGTATCTGATGCTTTAGATAAACTTGCCGAAAGTGATAATTCAAGTAAGTATTCAGCCTTAAATAAATATTTTGCCTCTAGACCTGTTACGGATTACAATGAATACACCGGCATGTTTGAAGGTAAAAATGTGATTGTTATTTTAATGGAATCCGTAAATGAAGCGATTATTAATGAAAAAGAATTCCCTAATTTTTATAAATTATATAGTGAAGGTTGGACTTGGGAAAATAATTATTCCCCAAGAAATAGTTGTGCTACCGGAAATAATGAATTTAGTGCGATGACGAGTTTATTTTCTATTTATAATGCTTGTACCTCAAATGTTTATAAAGATAATACTTATTTTGAAGCAATATTTAACTTATTTAATAATAAAGGTTATACCACAACAGGTATGCATGATTTTGTCGAATGGTATTATAAAAGAAAAACCATTCATCCTAATATGGGAGCTCAAACTTATTATGGAGCCGATACTTTAGGTATTAAAACTGCTAGTTATTATGGTGAATGGCCAAGTGATATTGAATTTTTTGATAAAGCCATGGATATTATCTTAAATGATAATAGTGATAAACCATTTATGACTTGGTTTACGACAGTTACTTCTCATCAACCTTATACTAATGAATCAACATATGGTAATTTACATAAAGATTATTTTATGTCTTTAGGTTATTCTAGTGCTGTAAGTCGTTATCTATCCAAATTAAAGGTTGTTGATGATGCCATTGGTACACTAGTAGATAGACTTAAAAGTGCGGGAGTATATGATGATACCGTAATTGTTTTAATGGCCGATCACTATCCTTATGGACTTTCTAAGAGTCAAGTAGGAGAAATGATTACCCATGATTTAACAGATTATGAAATTGAAAAAACACCACTAGTTATATACAACTCTAGTATGACTCCGAAGACATTTACAGAATATAATTTCTATTTAAATTTAGTGCCAACACTAGCTAATTTAATGAATTTAGATTATGACCCAAGATTATATTTAGGACATGATGTCTTATCTAAAGATTATGAGTCAATGGTAGTTTTTGCTGATGGTTCTTGGAAAAACGAAAAAGCTTATTATAATGCCTCAACGAGTAAGATTACTTTCTATGAAGAAAATGCTTATACTCCAGAAGAAATACTCGCAATAAATAATGAAGTAGATGCTAAAATAACAATGAGTAGTAGAGCAATCAAAAATAACTATTTTAATTATTTAAATGAAGAATTAAAAAAATATGAAGATAGTAGTGATGAGGTTCAAGAAACTGAAGAACCAGAAGATAATACTACCGAATAAACAAAGTTGTAAAAGACTTTGTTTTTTTAAAAAATAAAAAACCAAATAATGATTACTCCGAAATGGGTTCCAATTACCCACCCGTTTTATCAACAATTTGGTTTCTTGTACTAAATTTAACACAAAGAAATTAAATTGTCAAATAATATATACTAATTAATTTGATATTTATGTTAGTAAAAAGATGTTAAATTGATAATTTTAATTGACATTAAATTGATTTCAGTGTATAAAATATAAATGAATGGATGTGATTATATCATGAAAAATGTTGTAATAGTGGAATCTCCTGCAAAGAGTAAAACGATTGAAAAATACTTAGCAGGTGAGTATAAAGTAGTATCCTCTAAAGGCCATATAAGAGATTTAGCCACCAGTGGTAAATATGGTTTAGGAGTAGATCTTGATAATGATTTTAAACCTAATTATGTCGTTATTAAGGGAAAAAATAAAGATGTTAAGGCATTAAAGAAATTAGTGGAAGAAGCTGACCATGTCTATCTTGCGACCGACCCCGACCGGGAAGGAGAAATTATTTCTTGGCATTTAAAAGAAGAATTAGGGATACCGGAAGAAAAATATGACCGGGTAACATTCAGAGAAATAACCAAAGATGTTGTCTTAAAGAGTATTAAAGAACATGCGAAGATTGATATGAATTTAGTTAAAGGAGCGGAAACGAGAAGAATCTTAGATAGAATAATAGGATTTCGTTTAAGTAAACTGATGCAATATAAAACAGGTGGTAAAAGTGCGGGTCGTGTTCAATCCGTTGCTTTAAAACTAATTGTTGATAGAGAAAGAGAAATCCTTGCCTTTGTTCCAAAAGAATATTGGACTATTGAAGCCGATTTTAAAGATTATACAGCCGAGTTATTTAAATATAAAGATAAAGATATTGAAATAAATACGGAACTTGAAGCTGATGAAATATTAAGTAAATTATCTAATTCTTTTACGATTAAAGATTTAGTGGAAAAAGATAAAAAGAAAGCCTCCAGAGAAGTATTTAAAACATCAACCCTTCAACAAATGGCGGCGAATAAACTTAATTTTGCGGCTTCTAAAACAATGAAAATAGCGCAAAAGTTATATGAAGGTGTCGATTTAGCAAATGAAACTGTCGGTTTAATTACTTATATGCGTACTGATAGTGTTCGAATTTCCGATGAATTTATTGGCAGTACTAAAAGTTATATTAAAAAAACTTATGGAGATAATTATGTTGGTTATCCAAAAGTAGGTAAAACTAATGAAAATATGCAAGATGCCCATGAAGGTATAAGACCAACTAGTATTTTAAGAACTCCAGAGAGTGTAAAAGCTTACCTAAGTCAAGATGAATATAAATTATATAAACTAATTTATATTAGAAGTTTAGCCTCTTTAATGGCTGATGCTAAAGTTAAAGCAACCACCGTTACTTTTGAAAATAATGATTATTTATTTAAAACAACAGGTAGTGTGTTAACTTTTGATGGTTATTTA
>CANRGQ010000063.1 GCA_947630195.1 uncultured Bacilli bacterium | reverse complement strand
TATTTCGTAAAATAAACCATCTTCGTTTTCTCTTTAGACTAAAAGTCTTAGATAATCTTTGTCTTCTATCTTCCCTAATATATAGTCTTAACCATATATTCATTCAAGTTATAGAAGGCTTTGGCGAACCGCATTCGTATTGTTCACATTCCAGTTGTCCAAGTTGCCGTTATCATTCACATTCCACGCATTGTAATTGCCGTTACTGTTCTTGCCATACCTAACACTATATCAAGATTACCCACTTATATTATCGCATTAAATATTTAAAATTAATAGCCCAAAAAAATTGAGGTATTTTCTCAATCAAATTGTTCAATTTTATTCATTAGCCATTATTGTACATTCTTTACCAGTTACTTCAATAGTAAGTTCGATAGTTTTTCCAGCAATCGCATTTTGATCAGCACTTCTATTTTCTAAATATAAGCCAGCTTGAATTGTAGAACTTCCATTTGGACCTGTTAAAGAGAAAGTTCCATTCTCAGTTACTCCGGTAGTTTTTAAATTATACAAATCAATTTCTTTAGTGTTTTTACCAGATCCATTTATACTCGGTCCATCTAGCGCCAATACTAAATCACCTTGCGATAATCCAACAACATCTTCTTTTGGTGTTACTTTAACTGAATAACCACAGTTATATGTTACACCACTTCCACCATCTGTAATCTTTGCTGTAGCAATTGTATATTTTTTTGGATCATTCTTTGTTCCATGAATCGATTCAGAATCTCCAGTAGTTGTTGTTGCAGCTTTATCTAATGCATAATACTTTCCAGTATTATTTGACATCATATCGGCTGCACTTAATTTTAAAGTTAATGTTTCTCCACCTCCATCAATTACAATTGAACCTGGAGTGGCAGTTGTTACTGTTGCTTTAGTAGTTGTAGGACCTCCACTTATACCTGTTGAAAAGTAAGCGAATGTCGCACCTACAACAGCCACTAGTAACGTTGCTACTGCAACAATAGTAAGTATCATCGTGTTTTTCTTATCAAACATAATATCACCCTTTTTTAATAACTATATATTATTTTACTCTTTATACTATAAATTATAGCCTAAAGCAAAAAAAATCTCAATACTTATCATTATTAAAATGTAAAATTTTTTACTATTTCCAACATATTCTTCCATAAAAAAAGAAGATAATACTTCTTTTATAGATTATAATTAATCTGCTTGATATTTACATTCTCCGTCTGGAGTTACTTTAACAGTAACTTGAAGATTACTATTTGCAATATCATTTTGTTCAGCATCTTGTTTATTTGTTAATGATAATGAAGCTTTAAGAATATTAGTAGCGGCCATTGTAGCTCCAGTTACTGTTACTTCTCCTTTAAATTTTACTGATTTTGTTGGAGCTTGTGGTCCTGCAGATAATGCTTGTTGTAAATCAACTTTTAATTCACTACTCTCTGCGGTCCAAGTTGTCCCTGGAGCGCTTCCAGATGATTTATTAACCGCATCACCCACAAGTATTAATTGAGTCCAGCCTTCTCGTAGGTGTTCGTACATATCACCACTAACTGATACTTCAGTTTGAACAGGACATTTATAAGTAGTCCCTTCTTCACCACCTGTATAACTTATATCAGAAATTTCTATAGGGGTAGAAGTACTATGGTCACTACTATCATCTACATTCCCTGCCACTGCATAGTAAGTTTTATCTCCTTCACTACTTGCTTCTTTAGACATTTCTTGAGGTGTTAATTTCAATGTTAAATTTTCTTGCTTAGTAGCTATAGTTGCCGTTCCAATTGTTTTAGCTTCTACTGTTGCTGTTGTAGTTGTTGAACTTCCATTCATAGATAAACTGAAGTAAGCAAAGGTAGCACCAACAACAGCAACCAATAATGTTGCTACTGCTATTACTGTTAGTAACATTGTATTTTTCTTTTCCATTCTTTTTTCCCTCCCTTCCTCTTTTACAAATTATTAATCACCAGTTTGTAATGTACATTCTCCTCCAGTTATTTCTATATTAACTGTTAAACTTTTACCTGCTACATTATTTTGTTCAGCAGTTGTATTATTAAACGATAAAACAGCACTTACTATATCATTAACAGTTACAGAGCCATCAGCACCAGCAGTTAATGTTGCTGTTCCTGTATATGTTTCTCCATCACCAGAATCTTTTAATGAAGATAAATCTATATCACTTGCACTAGTTGCTCCTGACCCAGTCAATGATAATTTTGCCCAACCAGATTCCAATTGTTCTAACATTGTACCTTCTGCTGTTACTTTTACAGTTGTTTTACAACTATATTCATCTTCATTTTGAGCTCCTTCTAACTTAGCTCCAGCAATTGCAATTGGAGTCGCTGTTCCTCCAATCCCAGATTGTTCTGTCGTTGCATAATATGTTTTTCCTTTATTTGTATCAGACATATTCTCTGGAGTCAAAGTTAAATATAATTTAGTTGCTCCCGGTGTTATAGTTGCTGTTCCAATTTTAGGTGTTGTAATTGTACCTGTTGTACTACTTTCACTTTCTGCTGATAAACTAAAATATGCAAATGTTGCTCCTACTACTGCTACTAATAATGTTGCTACTGCTATTACTGTTAACAACATTGTATTTTTTTCTTCCTCACCTCCACCCCCACTCTTTTTCTTATTCCCTCTCTCTCTTTTTCGAACTAATGTTTTTTCCCTCGCCAACTCCTTCATTCTATTTTTTCTTGTCACCTTTTTCCTACCAAAGGGGGCCCCTACTAAAGTTTCTTCCTTCGGTTTAGGTGGGTCCTATATTAAAATTGTGTTTTGCACAAAATCAAGAATAAGAAAATGCCTATTTAGCACAAAATCAAAGATAAGAGACCATTTTTTAACGTTTTTGATACAAAAAAGAGAATAGCAACAACACTATTCTATTAAATTCATTTCCATATTTTGTGGTATTTTATTTCCACTTTTTGTGATAAATATTTTATATATTTAAACTATCTTCATTTAAAAGAAAATAATAAATACCCATAACTATAATACCTGTATCATCTATTCTAGGTTTACTCATATCATTAACAATAATTATTTTCTTAAAAGAATCATTTATATTAACTAAAGATTTTCTTTCTTGAATTTCTTTTATATCATTAAGCATTTTATATGCTGATTGAATATAAATCTTTTTACTTCCTTCATTACAAACAAAATCGACTTCATATTGTGGTTTCTTACCATTTTCATTTACGGTAACTACTCCCACATCGACATTATAACCTCTTCTTAATAATTCATTAAATATAATGTTTTCCATTATATAACCATTATCTATTTGTCTAAAATTAAGTCTTGCATTACGTAGTCCAATATCTTCAAAATAGTATTTATATGGAGAATTAATATGTTTTTTACCCTTTATATCATATCTTTCTACTTTATTAATTAAAAATGCTTCCTCAAAGTATTCTAAATATTTACTTATTGTTTTATCACTTAAATCTAATCCTTTTATACTTTTAAAAGTATTTTGTAAATTTAAAGGATTAGTTAAAGATCCTATTTGCGAAGATATTATATTTAATAACTCATTTAATTCTTCGATATTATCTATTTTATGTCTTTCGATTATGTCATTTATATAAGTTTCTTCAAATAGTTTTTTTAAGTAATTGGATTTTTCACTATCAGTTTCCAATGATAAAGTATAAGGTAGTCCTCCATAAATACTATATTCCTCATATCCCTCATATTTATCCCCTTCATAAACACTCATAAATTCACTAAAGCTTAATGGAAAAATATGAATTTCATCTCCCCTGCCTCTAAATTCTGTTACTATATCTTTAGATAATAACTTAGCATTAGAACCTGTAACATATACTTCAATATTATCTTCATAAAGAAAAGTATTTAAAACAGGAACAAAGTCATCCATCATTTGTACTTCATCAATTAATAAATAATATTTCTTCTTATCTTTTATTAATGATTTAACATAATTTATAAAGGTAGTACCGTCTAATAAATGTTCATTTTCTTTAATATCTAAAGGAATATATATTATATGGTCTTTATCATTATTTTTTAATAAATATTTATAAAATATTTTCTTTAATAAATAAGACTTACCACTTCTTCTAATACCCGTTATTACTTTAATCATTCCATTGCCATCTTTTTTAATTAATTGATTTAAGTAAAAATCTCTTTTTATCTCTTTCATAGGAAATCACCTAAATTAATTATAGAATATTTTATACTATTTGTAAATAATTACATTCCGAAAAAATTCGTTTTACGAAAATATTCGGAATGAAATATTAACTTGACATTTTACAATATTTTTCCCTAAAAAACATTTTTTTAAAAATGTCCTAATGTTATAATTTTATTATAAAGATAGGAGGATATAAATGAATAACAATTTATCAAATGTAAACACTTTTGAATTAGATAATTTAGATTTATCACCAGAGCAAATTCTAAGTTATTGGACACCAGAAAGAAAAAAGAATGCTATTGCTATAGACACATTATTTGAACCAGAAGTTGAACTTGTTGAAGGAGAAAATGCAGCCACAACGGAACCAAAACAAGCCGATTTAAGTAAAAGACCTTTTGAAGCAGGAGGAAAATTATTTTTTACCTTAGACAATAAAGACTTTGTAGGAAGTGCCAGTATCGTTGGACAAAATAATATTGTTTTAACCGCAGCTCATTGTGTCCAAGATAGTAAAACCGGAGACATAGCCGAAAACTTTCTTTTTTCCCGTTGTTTTACGGGAGAATTATCATCAGAAGATATTGCTTTTAAAAAAATTGTTTTAAAACAAAATTGGGTTAAAGAAAAAAGTCGAAGATGGGATTATGCTTTTGCTATTTTATCTAAAAACTCTAATGTTTCAAAACCACTTCAATATGCTACAAATGTAGATTTAATTAACAAAACAGTCAATGCATTTGGCTATCCCGGAAATTTCTTTGAAGGAGCTCAAATGGTTTTCATTAATGGTACTGTAAGTAAATCAGGAAATAATTTATGGCGACTTCCAGGTAATAGAATGCTTACTGGTTGTTCAGGAGGGCCATGGGTTTTAGAAGATAATGAAACAGTAGTAGGTTTAAATGGGGCTTCAACTACTTTAAAAACTCCTAATGTTCTATTATCTCCAATATTTGATTCAGAATTTGATAATTTATATCAATATACTGTGTCTTTAGCAAAGGAGAGTGAATAAAATGAATTCTGTGCGTTACTTTAAACTTTTAAATGGAGGAGCTTTCGTTGCTCAAATTGTCATCGAATATCGTGAAAAGCAAACCGATGATAAAGGAAATGTAAGTTATGAAAGCGAATGGAAAAGTTGGTTTACACCAGGATATAGAGATATATTACAATTTGCAGAAAGAACAGTTGATTTATTACATGATTCACCAATTCCTGATGGATCCCAAGTAAGAATAAATGTCTTTGTAGCAGCTGGAACTAGTGAACCGGCATCTGAACAATTTGTTTATGATAAAACTAGTGGTTCAATGGCTTGTTACAATATCACAGGAACAACATTAAACAATACTGTTTCCCTTTTATATTATCAATAAATGTTTAAAACTATCATATCGATAGTTTTTTATTTTGCCATAAAATCAAATTTCTTTATTATTTTTTATAATATGTAAAAACCCTTTTATTCTAAAAACAAATTTTAGAATAAAAGGGTTAAAAAAAGAAGATAATACTTCTTCTCTTTTAATTATTAAGCTCCTGCTACTGGTGTACAAGTTATACTTTCGGCTGAAATATTTATATTAAATGTTTTGTTAGCAAAATATTCTTGTTGTTCTGCTTCAGTATTTTTTAACATTATATATGCTTTAATTGTTTTTGTTCCATTACCTGTTATATTATAACTAATGTTAAAATCTTCACTATAACCAGCAGTCTTCAATGCTACCATATCTAATGTTTGAGAACTTCCAGCATCATCATAGTCTTTAACACCTATAGTTAAATCACCAGGTTGTACTTGTTCTGCAATTGAACTCCATTCATCTTCAGTAGCACTTACTTTTAAAGTTCCTGTACATTTATATTTTACATCGTCATCATTACCTGAAATATTTAATGTAAACATATCTCTATAATAACTATCTGGTGTATCAACTGCAGCTTTGTCATTACATGATGTTGCACCTGAACAATCTTCAGTTTTAGCAAAATAATATTTATTTTTATTAGATTCTGACATATCCTCAGCACTCACTGATAAATATAAATTTTTGTTATTATTTTCCATTGTAATTGTAGGAACTTTTCCAGTTTTAACTTGAGCAGTTGAAGTTCCATCATTATTAGTTACACTTAAACTAAAATACGCAAATGTTGCTCCTACTACTGCTACTAATAATGTTGCTACTGCTATTACTGTTAAC
>CANRGQ010000062.1 GCA_947630195.1 uncultured Bacilli bacterium | reverse complement strand
AAAAGCAATAAATAATCTAACATATATATTTAATTTAGTAATAGGACATATAATAAGTTTAGTAGAAGATATGAATAATAAATTACTAAGTATAAAAATAATAGAAGAAAGTAAATCAATAAGACAAACAGTAGGAGTATGGATAACCCAATTTGCTAGAGGAATAAACACAATATTATCCCGAGCGGTAGTTGGAATAAAGGAATATTTTAAAACATCTAAAAAAGAATTAGAAAGCGAAATATTAATAACTCAATTAAGTTTACGAATATAGACTAAAATAAAATGTAAATATTTTAATTAAAAATTAATAAAAAAATTAATTGTGTTTTTATATGAAATAATTTGTATAAATACACAATATTATTAGACATGTAAACCAAAAATCATCAAAATTATATCAAATATTTTAAAAAATACGGAAACTCAAATAAGAAATAGTTTGACAAGAAGGATGTATATATGTTATTCTTATGCTATCTTTATTTTAAAGAGAGGCATAGTATGAGAAAAGATTATATTTATTTTAAAAATTTAAATATTAATCATAATTATATAATTTTATGTGGGCATAAAATGGCTTAAAGGGAAAACCTTGAGTCATTTTTTTGTGTTATAAAGGATGGGTAGTATGGAAGTAACGAAGGAAAAATTTTTAGAACTAGTAAAAACTTATCAACTTGATAGTTTAGAAAAGGTTAAAAAGGCTTATGCTTTAGCGGAGTATTTGCATAAGGATCAGTTTCGAGAAAGTGGCGAAGAATACATTAATCATCCTTTAAATGTGGCTTATATTTTAGCCGAAATGCATGCCGATAGTGATACTTTATGTGCTGCTCTTTTACATGATACTCTAGAAGATACTAAAATAACGAAAGAAGAAATCGAAGAGAACTTTAATAGTGATGTCGCGAATTTAGTTGATGGCGTTACCAAGCTCGCTAAAATGAATTTTGCGACCAAAGAAGAACAAAATTTAGCTAATACTAGAAAGATAATTACGGGTCTTTCTAACGATGTAAGAATAATTATTATAAAACTTGCTGATCGTCTTCATAATATGCGAACGCTGCAATATAAAAGAGCTTTTAAACAAAAAGAAAATTCCCTAGAAACTTTAGAATTGTTTGTGCCTTTAGCTTATTCTTTAGGGGCCTACCGAATTAAAAGTGAACTTGAAGATTTATCTTTAAAATATTTAAAACCTGGTGTTTATAAACAAATTGCTCAAAAGCAGGAATTAATCGCGGAACATAGTATGCCTTTTTTACAAGAAATGCTTTTAAAAATTCAAGAAATACTTACTTGTAATGGCGTAAATAGTGAAATAAAAATAAGAACTAAAAATATCTATGGTATTTATAAAAAATTAGAAGAAGGCTATAAGTTATCCAATATCCATGACTTATTAGCGTTAAAAATAATGGTTGATGAATTATATGATTGTTATATTAGTTTAGGTTTAATTCATCATTTATATCATCCTATGAATAGTAAATTTAAAGATTATATTTGTAATCCGAAAACGAATATGTATCAAAGTCTTCATACTACAGTTTTTGGTCCCAATGGGGAACTTGTTCAAACTCAAATTAGAACTTATGAAATGGATAAAATTGCTTCATTTGGTTTAACCTCTTATTTTGATATTGAAAGTGATGATGCGAGAGTCAAAATGCAAAAAGCCTTAAAAGATAAATTTCAATTTTTTACATCCTTAGTGGATATTGATTCGACTTTTAAAAATAATCGAGATTTTGTAAGAGAAGTTAAAAAAGAAGTTTTTGCGGATAAAGTTTATGTTTATACCCCCAAAGGAGAAGTAATTGAATTACCTAAAGGCTCTACCGTCATTGATTTTGCTTATAAAATTCATAGTGATATTGGTAATACCATGATTGGGGCTATTGTTAATGATGCGGATGTACCTTTAAGTTATGTTTTACAAAATAAAGATAGAGTCAAAGTTATTACCGATAAACTTATATCAACTCCGAAAAAAGAATGGGAAAGTATAGCGCAAACAAGTTTAGCAAGAAGAAAAATAAGAGAAGTTTTAAAAAGTAACTAAAAAATCATCAACTTTAAGTCTAATTTGTGTAAAGTAATCTTGTTATATTTGTCACTTTATCTTAATATAAAGATAAGAGGGTGGATAAGTTATGAATGGAGAAAGTAATTTGACAGGTTATGCCAGTATAGATAAACCTTGGCTAAAATATTATGAAAAAGGAGTAGACAAAACTCCTATACCAAATATGTCTATATATGAGGCAATTAGAGAAAGCAATAAGGATAGATTAAGTAATATTGCCATAGATTTTCGTAGTAGTTCCAATAATTATGAAAAAGGATTAGAAATTACCTATGCTAAATATTTTGAAAGAATGGAAAATATAGCTAAATCTTATCTTAATATGGGAGTAAAAGTTGATGAAATATTAATAACAATACTTCCAAATATACCTGAAAGTAGAATGTTAATATATGGTTTAAATATTTTGGGAGTAACAGTTTATCCTGTGTCTCCAATGATTTCGGCAGGACAATTAGATAAAATAATATCTGATAATGATGTTAAAAATGTTGTTGTTTTCTCTGGCTTTTATGAAAAATTTAAATCAGTATTAGATACAAAAAATTTAAATAGTTTATTATATATTGAAGGAATGGAATCGTTTCCTAAAATTGTTCAAACCTTAAATAATTTAAAAAATAAAGATAAAGTTAAACAATTAAGAAAAGATAATATATTACTTTGGCCTGAATTTGATGGTTTAAGAAAAGGAGTAAAGGGAGGATTACAACCATATTATGATAAAGATCATGTTGCAGTAATAGTAGGTACTAGTGGAACAACAGGAATTCCAAAAGGGGTTTGTTTAACTGACAATAACTTGAATGCTATTGCCTTACAACACGGATTAAGTGGTATTTTATCTGAAAAAGAAGTATTGTTGGATGCTTTAATTCAATCTATTGGTTATGGATTATCCACGATGCATTATTCTACTTATTATGGACTTCGAAATATATTAATACCCGAATTATTATTGGATAAATTCCCTGAAGTTTTATGTAAAACGAAACCCGACCATTTTACAGGGGGGCCAGTTCATATTAATTATCTTGTTCAAAGTCCTCAATTTAAAAATGGTGAACTTCCTAAAGTTCGTAATTTAGTATCAGGAGGGGCTACTTTATCTAAAGAATTAGAAAGAACTGTTAATAAGGTTGATGAAGGATATGTAGAAAAAGAAGGAGATTCTAAAATTATTGTAAGACAAGGTTTTGGCGCTACTGAAAATGGTGGATGTGGAGCTTACGCTAGACCAGGAGCTTATAAATTTGGCGGTTTGGGAATCCCTTTACCATTTGACACTATTGCGATTTTTAAGCCAGGAACTGATGAAGAATTAAAATATCACGAAGAAGGCGAAATATGCATAAGTGGTCCAACAATAATGAAAGAATATTTAAATAATCCAAAGGAAACTAATAAAGTTTTAAAAACTCATAAAGATGGAAAAGTTTGGCTACATTTAGCAGATTTAGGTTATATGGATGAAGATGGTCAAGTTTATATGACTGATAGAATTAAAAATATTTTTATGAGAACCGGCTTTAATGTTCATCCATCAAAAATTACCGAATACTTAGAAACAATTCCTTATGTTAAGGAAGCAGTAGTAATCGGTTTTGATCATCCAACTGAGCAAAAAGTTCCGGTCGCTTTCATTGTTTTAAGGGATGAATATATTGGAAAAGAAGAAGAAATTTTACAAGATATTAAAAATAAATGCTATAGTAGTTTAGAAGAAACTTCTATACCATATGAATATGTATTTGTTGATTCTTTACCACGTAATTTAGGAGGAAAAGTTGAAGAAAGTATCTTAGTTCAAGCTTCAAATATAAATTATATGGAAAATCAAGGTAAAGTTAAAACTAAAATCCAACTAATGAATAAATAAAAGAAAATGTCGAAAGGAAAAAGATATTGCGACATTTTCTTTTTTAATATATAATAATTATA
The DNA here is from genome assembly GCA_947630195.1 of uncultured Bacilli bacterium. GTDB lineage: Bacteria > Bacillota_I > Bacilli_A > RF39 > UBA660 > SIG200. The sequence continues at coordinate 2,686 of CANRGQ010000062.1, read as the reverse complement.
AGAATAGTAGGTGGCATTAGTGATTAGTTTTATTTTTTCTGTTTGTTGTTTATTGTTTTTATCTTGTCTTTTATTCATTTATTTTTCTAAAGATAGAGTAGATAATATTGAAACTAGAATATATTCGTATTTATTAGTAATTAATTTTTTTGGTTTAATTATTGATGTAATTGGTTATGGTTTTTTAAATGTTTTTGATGCAACTTCTCTTATAAATGTTATTATATCGCATATTTATTTAATATATTATTTTACGTGGGGTTATATTCTAACTATCTATATTTTTATTATATCTATGTCTATTAATAACAGTAAGAAAGAAAAATATAGAAAATTAGTTTCTATCTTTTATTTTTTTGTTATATTATTATTGATTTGTCTGCCTATAAATATTAATTATACTAATAATTATGCTTATTCTGAAGGTCTTGGGGTTAGTTTAGTTTACTTGTTATCTGGTTTATTAGTGATTGCAAATATAATTTGTATGATAAAATATTATAAAAAGATAATTATAAAAAAATACACTCCTTTATTTGCTTTGCTTATTTTAACTACTATATCATTAATTATTCAAACATATCATCCAGAGATAACTCTATTACTTACTTGTCATACTTTTGTAACATTTCTAATGTTCTTTACAATTGAAAATCCTGATGTCAAAATGATAGAGCAATTAAATATAGCAAGAGAGCAAGCAGAAAGAGCCAATAAAGCGAAGACGGATTTTTTATCGAATATGTCTCATGAAATAAGAACGCCCCTTAATGCGATTGATGGTTTTAGTCAATTAATTTTAGAAGAAGATAGTATAGATGAAATTAAAGACGAAGTAAGAGATATTATGGCGGCTTCCCAAAACTTACTGGAAATAGTTAATGGTATTTTGGATATATCCAAGATTGAGGCTAATAAACTAGAAATTGTTAATGTAGAATATGAACCCGCTAAAGTATTTGATGAACTAGTTAAACTTACGAAAGGAAGACTAGGGGATAAACCTTTAGAGTTTAGAGTTAATATTGCAAAAGATTTACCAGAATATTTAAATGGAGACTATGTTAGATTAAAACAAATAGTTTTAAATTTACTTACTAATGCCGTAAAATATACTAAAGAAGGATTTATTGAATTTAATGTTGATACGGTCAGAAAAGATAAAGTATGTCGTTTAATAATCAGTGTTAAAGATAGTGGTATAGGTATTAAGAAAGAAAATATTGATAAATTATTTACGAAGTTTGAAAGATTTGATGTTGATAAGAATATGACTATTGAAGGGACCGGTTTAGGTCTTGCCATTACGAAAAAATTACTAGATTTAATGCATGGTACTATTGTAGTTGATTCAACTTATGGAAAAGGTTCTAAGTTTACGGTAGCCATTGACCAAAAGATTGTAACCAATCCGAAAACTAAAAAGGAAGAAGTTAAAGTAAAACCAAAGAAAGTAAGTATTAAAGGAAAGAAAGTATTAATTGTCGATGATAATGCCATTAACTTAAAAGTAGCAGCTAGACTTCTTTCAACTTATAATTTACAAACGGAAGAAGTGGCCAGTGGATTTGAATGCTTAGATAAGATTAAAAATGGTGAAGTATATGATTTAATCTTAATGGATGATATGATGCCTAAGTTAAGTGGTGTAGAAACATTTAAAAAATTAAAAGAAATGGAAAACTTTAATACTCCAGTTATTGCTTTAACTGCTAATGCCATTGCGGGCATGAAAGAAAATTATTTAAAAGAAGGATTCAATGATTATATTTCGAAACCAATTGACAAAAAAGAACTAGAAAGAGTGTTAAATACTTATTTAAAATAAAAAATTAAAGATTTAAATTCTTTAATTTTTTTAAGCTATTAATTAGTTCTTGCTTTTCTTTAACTTCAATTACAACATAACACTTATTAATTATTCCTTGATATTTTCTAAAATCAATTAAACCTTTACCTATTTCTAAATGATCACTTTTGCCATCATAATCATGCATATGAATATGTCTTATTTTATTAGTTTCTTTTAAAATAGGGTATGCTAAATTTTTATTTTTTTCATTATGACCAATATCTAAAGTAAATCCTAAATTAGAAAAATTATTAATTAGATTTATAGCTTTTTTGGTAAAATCATGGATTTTGGTATTTTCAAAATTGATTTCAATATTATAATATTCGGCTAGTTCATTAAGTTTTTGACAACTTTTTTCTAAGTTTGTTAAGTAGATATCTATATATTTATCATTTAAATAATATTTTCCTGAAGGTAGAGTAAAATAAACTCCTGAATCAATATGAAGATTAAATTTTTTAATATTATTATCGATACCTAATTTAATTTGTCTTATGGCTTCATTTAAATAACTTTCTCTTAAGTTATCATTAAGTTCGGCGACATTTAATTTTTCAGATAAATGCATGGTAAATTCTAGATTATATTTTATTAATTCTTGTTTTTTAATATTTTGACAATATGGTAAATCCATATTTAGTTCAATAAAATCTAAATTATTAGATTTAGCTAAATTAACATTATCTAAAATACTTGTAAATTCTACTAAAGTAGGCATTCCGTATTTCATAGTTATCACCTTTCTAGATTATATCATACGGCAGACGATGTCCGCAACCTAACAAAAAAAGCAAACCTCTTGAAATAGTTTGCCAAAACAGTATAATAACT
>CANRGQ010000061.1 GCA_947630195.1 uncultured Bacilli bacterium | reverse complement strand
AAAATTGCTCAACAAAAATCTTAAAAATTGCTCAACAAAAATCTTAAAAATTGCTCAACAAAAATCTTAAAAATTGCTCAACAAAAATCTTAAAAATTGCATGTTAAAGAAATATATGGTAAAATATTTTAAAAATTAATCATAAAAAAGATAGAAAGAAGGTACTATGAAAGATAAAATATCTAAACTAGTGAATGTTTATAAAAAATATGGTTTTGTTGGCTTTGTAAAAAAATGTTATCGTTATGTGGTAGCTAATTATTTAGATAAAGTTAGTCTAAGTGTCTTTTTGTTTCCAGGTAAATATCGCAAAATTATTAAAGATATTTTAAATGGTAAATATGAACGAGTTATTTTATGGCGTTCTTCTTTTGGTTATAATGTTCCTTTATTTCAAAGACCCCAACATATAGCGAATAACTTAGTTAAAAATAAATCTTTAGTTTTATATGAAGTTACAACCATGACGGATAAAGTTAAAACTATTAAGAAACATCATGATAATTTATATTTAGTTAATTTTAATAATATTTTACTTAATAAAATATTAATGCAAGAGTTAAGTAATATAAATAAACCCAAATATATTGAACTGTACTGTACGGATTGGAAATTAAGTGTGGAAAATATCCAAGATTATTTAAATAAAGGTTATAAGTTTATTTATGAATATGTCGACCATTTAAGTCCAGATCTTGCCGGAACCAAAGATTTACCCAAAAATATTTTAGATAAATATAATTTTGTGATGGCAAATAAAGATGTTTATGTCGTAGTAACTGCCCAAGAACTAGAAGAAGATGTCATAAGCAAAAGAGGTAAAGATAATTTAGTGTTATCTACTAATGGCGTTGATTATAACTTCTTTAAAAAGTGGGAAGATTATAATTTAGAGCAAGAATATTTAGATATTATTCATAATGGTAAAATAAATTTATGTTACTATGGGGCTTTAGCGAAATGGTTTGATTATGACTTAGTAAAATATATTGCCAAGAGTAATAAATATAATATTATCTTATTTGGAATTAAATATGATGATAGTTATGATTTAAATAAGATGGATGAAGTTAAAAATGTTTATTTTTTAGGGTCAAAAGATTATCAGTATTTAAAGTATTATGCTAAAGAGTGTGATATTTTAATGATTCCTTTTGTCCTTAATGATATAACGAAATCTACTAGTCCCGTTAAAATATTTGAGTATATGGCTTTACACAAAGGAATTGTTACAACTGATTTAAGAGAATGCCGAAATTATAAGTCTGTTTATATTGGAAAAGATAAAAAAGACTTTTTAGAAAAATTAGATAAAGTTTATAAATTAAGAAATGATAAAGAATATTTAAAATTATTAGATAAAGAAGCTAAAGATAATGATTGGAGTATTAAAGCGAAAAAGATTATTGATTTAGTTAAAAAAGATGAGAAATAGAAACAAAAGAAATCATTTATTCATATATTTATACTAGAGGTGGATTATGAATTTAAATGATTCTTTATTTAATAAAGTGGAAAAGAGAACAAAAGTGGATAAAAATACGATAATTAGTCTAGCTGAAAAGTTACAAAAAGGAAATATGAAAGATGAAAATACTTTAAGGGAAGTTATTGATACTTTAAGTAAAATGACCGGTAAAAAGGTGAGTAAAGAACAAAGTGATAAAATAATTTCCAAAGTAATCGGTGGAGATGTTCCAAAAAATATTGATAAAATGTTTTAAATTAATTGCATTATCTTGTAATTTGTGATAAATTAATATAGTAAGAATAAAGAGGTGTGTTTACACATGGAAGAATTTTTAAATAAATTATATAATTATGAATATTTTGGGACATATTTAATGATTTCTATTGCCGTTTTAGTCTTAATATTTATCATTATTTTAATATTTGGTAAAAAAGATCAAAAACATAGAGAAATTGAAGAAACTAAAAAGTTACAACAAATAAATGAAGAGGCTTTAAATGGTTTTAAAGAAACGGGTGCAGGTATTCCTCTTAATGTAGAACCTAATTTAAATCCGGTAAATGAACAACCAAGTCCTATGCCTAATTTAGAAAATGATACAATAATTGTGCCAACTTTAGATATTAATGAAAGTTTAAATAATTTAGGAAATTTAAATGAAGTTAATGAAATGCCTAAAGTTGAGAAAGCTGCCGAAGTTCTTCCGGAAACTCCAGTAAATAATTTAAATGAGGCCATTAATAGAATAGATAATCCCAACGCTTATATGGCAAGTCAAAACGTTATGCCTAATATAGAAACACCAAAAGTAGAAGATATGCCAAGAATGGATATTCCAGAGATGAATGAAGTGCCAATGGCTAAAGAAGAAGTTAAACCTGTTTTAACTAAAGAAGAAGAACAACCATTTAATTTTGGAACTCCTGAGGTTAAAGCAGAAGAGAAAATAGAAGTTCCTAATCTTGCTAGTGTTCCAGAATTTAATTTTGATTCCATCGTAAATACTGCTAGTGAAATTAAAAATGTTGAACTTCCTAAAGAAAGAGAAGTATTTAGTTCTGTTTATGTTCCTGAAAATAAACAAGAACCAAGTATTGAGGTTCCCGTTGTTAAAGAAGAGGAAGAAGATATTGAACTTCCAACTTTAAAAAAAGAAGTAGAAGAAGCTAAAATAAATGATTATAATTTAAATGATTTAACTGGCGAGTTTTATACAATTAATAAATAATTAGAGCTGAGGCTCTTTTTTTTAATACAATTTTTTGCAAAATTGATTACAATATAAAATCTTTATGGTATAATTATTTATAGATGGTAGAAAGAGTATATTAATTATGAAAAGAATTAGTTTTATATTAATATTATTAATAACATTTTTTAATATAGATATTGTTATGGCTGATGGCTGTGATGATGTAACTTTAACATCTAAGGGTAATCCAGGTGGATCTGGACTTTATTTTGGTGGTTATCAAGTATATAATTATGAAGTTTATGTTAATGGAAGTTCTAAGACTGCCATTTGTCATGACCCTGGTGTTCATGCATGGGATAGAAGTGGCGAAACACTAAAATGTTTAAGAGTAGTTGGAGATCCAACTAGTACAGATACTGTGCAAAATATTTTTGATGCTGGTATTAATAGCATTATGAGTGATTCGACTAATCATAATAAATGGTTAACTATTAATTTTTATCAATTATTATTTCCTACTAAAGTTGATGTTCGTTTTGCTAATGGTGATTTGCATTCAAGACAAGTATTTTATTTTGAATACCAAGTATCAAGATATTTAAATGAAAGTAATAAAGATGCTAATGCTGTAAGTTTAAGAGAAAAAATTAAAACTTTAAAACGATATGCTGGTACAACAGTAGGAACTCCTTATAATGTTTCAAATAGTTATTCTAACTATAATAATGAAGCAAGTAGTATAAGTGGAGTTATTTCTAAAGTTTTAAATGCTTTTGATGCGGCGATTGATTATGCTAAAAATGGGGGAACTGCGGTTACAATTAATAAAAATCCTAAAAGAACAAAAAGCTCTACTGAAACCGAAGAAATTAATAAATTTACTTATAATTTAGATGTTAATAATTTTAGTGAAAATGGGGAAATATATTTAGATTATTCTTGTACAAGTGGCTGTAGTTATGTAACAAGTACTAAATTTTATTTAAATGGAAATGAGATTCAAGCTGGTAATTTATCTAGTACTAATATTAGAACTTTATTAACTGAAGAAATAGGTAGTAGTGGTGAAAAAAACTATTCTGGTAAAGTAGAATTTGTTATTGAATTTACAGGGCCTAAAGTAGAAGAATGTAGTGATACTACTTATAATTTAAGTTTAAGATATAAAGACAGTAGATTAGAAAAATATTCTTATGAAGTATCTACAGGTGAAAGAGTTGGAGAAAATCAAAGACTATATGTTTTAGGAAATACAAATTCTAATGTTTTTAGAACTACGACTTTAAATAATAGTTTTAAAATGTGTACAAATAAATTAGAAGCAGACTCATGTAAAACCTATATTTCTGATGTTTCTTGTGAAGTATGTAAAGAAGATAATAATAAAATTGAAATAAAAGAAGGATATGATGAAGAAGATGTTTGTGTAAATCCAACGGAAGATAAACTAGATATTAAAAAATGTGTGGCTAATGATAATGCTAAAGATACAGCAGGTAATACTCATAAAAAAGCGGATTTAACTACGGAAGCTGGTTCAGATAACTTTGTTAATAATAGTGATGGAAGAGGTATATATTGTAAAGAAGACTTTATGATAGAATTCCCTGGTTCTAAAAAAGTTGACAGTGGGCGTTATTTTACTTTAAGAGCCAAAATAGATGGAACTGAAAGTTGTTACTCAACTAGAATTAAAGATAATGATAGTACAAATGCTCAAGTTAAAGCCAATGCTAAAAGTACAGTTGATGGCTATAAATTATATTCTAATGCTAAAGCATTATTAGAATGTCTTAATGGTCCTGAATCAGATACTTGTATCAAAATTTCTTATTATGTTTTTGGAGGAGAATGTGATAGTGAAATAAGGTATAATACTTATACAACATCTCCCGATAAAGATGGTAAATGTCCTGATGGTTATAGTAAATCGGGAGATACATGTTCTCAAACAACTTCCTGGACTAAACATTATTATTATTGGATTCCTGGAATTGGCGTTACCTGGTATTATGATTACTATGACTCAGCAAGTTGCTCTAAAATAACAACTTCTAGTCATGTAAATTATGAAGATGAAAGTCTAAAGAGGTGTAAATATGATGATAAACCGTTTGACTTTGATTCTGATGCTGAAGCAGAAAATTTAAAACCTTTAGTTGCAGGTGCTTTAGGTAGAGCATCAACCGTAAGTTGTTCAGTAGGTTCAGCGGACACGTCGAAAGGTCTTTCCGGTTCTGTAAGGTGTACGGGTTCTGGTGCGACTGGTTTTACCGCTACATTAGGTACTGGTGGTATGTATTCTATTTTGGAAAATTATAACAAAGTTATAGGGTTCTATACCGGTGGTGCTAGCATGGGAGGAGAAATAACCGATGGTGCTTCAGGCTATACGGGAAGTGGCGAAGGTTCTTATGGTGTAATGATTAATCCTCATCCTTTTGGAGGATGGCAAATGAATTATAACTTTAATCCGGAATTACATTATTGGTACCCTGAACCATATATGAATGATATTAAAAATGATGCTTTTGAAAAAACTAAAGAATCAATGACAAGAGAACCTACAGAATATTGTGTTGGTGATGTTTCTAAAGATTATAAAGAATGTAGTACGGGATGGACTACTACTTTAACGGAAGGTAATGGTGGTGTTGAAACTGATAAAGCCTGTGCTTGTACAACTGATGGTTGTCAAATGTATTCTTATGTTTTAAATAACGCTAAATATATTAAACAATCCGAAAAAGGTAGTGCCGAATTTATTACTCCAACGCAATTTTATTCAATATTTCCAACACCAAATATCGGAATGGCAAGACCTGGTACCGAAATACCAAATGGTGAAGAATTAACAAATGGTTTGCCAGTATCATTGAATGCTCAAAATGGACTAAACAATTATCTTTTATGGTTTGAAAATTTAGGTGAATATTTTGACGGGGATAAATTAGGCCGAATATGGGGAGATTATAATAGTGTTATAGCAACTACTTTACTTGCTCAAACTAGTGAAGCTTGTGGTAATGATAATCCTGCTTTAAAATATGATTATACATATAATGGCGAATATAAAGATGAAGGATTATATGTTTGTCGGTATGATGTTAATGTTTGTAATGATGATCAAAATGATAGTGGTTGTTCACCAACTCCTGATGGAGTTTGTACTTCGGGATGTCCAGATGATCCAGATTGTTTCTGTCCATCTTGTCCTCCAGATGTAAAAAATCGTTGCTCTATTTTGAAGGATGAAGGTGGCGGAGATCATTACATTGGTAAAAATGGTACGGAAGTATCTAAGCAGTTGTATGAATCACAATGCTGTCCTAGTGGTCATTGTGGAGTTTATTGTCCAACATGTTTATATAATGGTCAAGATTTACAAGTTATTTATCGTCAAATAACTAATGAAGATGTTAATCCAACTGAAAGAGAATTAGGTAAAAACTGGGCCTTTGATGAAATTATTGATTCCGCTATTGAACTTAAAGCTAAAGTAACAACAGAAGAAATTCAAAACAATAACAATGATATTTTTGATATTGATTTTAGTGATGAAAATTCTAGTAGTGATGCCTTTGCAATGCAAGTTAAGATGGATATGCAAACGATGTCTTGGATCAGAAGTTATAACAATAATCATAATGGCTATATTGATGGTAAGTTAAATTGCTATGATTTAGAAGCTAATGGTAAAACATACAAAAATATTTATTGTTATAGTGATTTTATTGACCAAATATTAGTTAGTGAAGTGAAAGATAATGTTAAAATATTAGGCCCTGAAAGACCAGCGGAAGGTTTAAGAAAAACCAATAGTGATACTTATTTCACTAGTTGGGTAAAAGCAGGAACCAATATAGATCCTAAATGGAGTCAATGGAATATATCTGATACTGTTGCTTTAGAATATACAAAGCATTTTGGTATAGAATATGATGAAGCAACTGGTAAAGAAACTGACTATCATGTTGGGCCTTCTTGGAAATAAATTTTGATAAATTTAAGGAATTGTATTGATTTATTATTCTGCATGTAGTATTATTTTATTAAATAGAGAGTGGTGTAGTATATGAATAGAAATAAAGATATTTTAAAATAT
>CANRGQ010000060.1 GCA_947630195.1 uncultured Bacilli bacterium | reverse complement strand
AAAAAAGACAAAATTTAAATATATTTTCATGTTCGTTTGTGGCTTAAGCAAACGAAGTGAAGCGGAAAGGAATGTTTAGATTTATGGATAAAGCTATACTATATAATGTAACAATAGAAAAAGTTAATAAAAGAATAAGTGCTTTAAAAGCCATTGGTTTTAATGTGCAAGAATTTGAAAAATTAAGAGATGATATTCTTATTGATTCCAATGTTAATGTGGAAAGTAGTTATAAATTTTCAAATCCTAATTTATCTTTAGGGCAAAGCGCTTTTTTAGAGCAAAATTATACTAATACAATTAATAAATTAGAAAAATTATATCGTAAACTTTTAGATTATGAAATATATGTTGTAGCTTATCATACTACGAGTTTAATTAAAGAGTTTTTATTTAAAGAACAAAAGAGTGAAGAAGATTTTAATAAATATAGAGAGAAAATAGAGTTGGTTTTAAAAAATTTACGTAATTCTAAAACTTTAGATTACAATGTGGAAGGGCCAATAATTGAAGAAATATATAATGTTGTTTACTTATTTATTAAAGAAGAAGTGTCATATCTAGGATATAGTGAATTATTTAAAAACTTAGAAGAAGTAGATAAAAGTTATTTAGATAAACTTGTAAGAAGAGAAGTTGAAGAAATTGATTTAAGACTTAAAAGACATCAAGACATAAAAGAGAAGGTTAAAGAAATAGATGCTCAAGGTTATAATGATTCTTATGCTAATATAGAATTAATTAGCGCTATTGTGGAAAGTAATTTAGATAGTAATAAAAAAGCTGAAATATTAGAAAGATTAAAGAATAATTTAGATAAATATTATTATTCTTTATGTGAAATTGATGGTGATTTAAAAAAGATTTCCGAACCAGATAGTAAACCTAAGCGTTTAGCTCATTTGATTGGGGATGGAATAAAACTTGCCTTTAATTCAGTTTTCTTGGCTTCTCTTTTAGTGGGTTCTTTTAAACTTGGTAAGTCGGCTTCTACGCATAATGACAAAACTTATATGACTAAAACTACGACTTATAATCCTTTAAATAAAGAACCTTATACTATAACGGAAGAGTATAAGCCAAAACAAGATGATAGTATTTTAGCTACTTATTATGGTCCGATGGTTGATGGCCCTTTGGTTGGAACATCTAGAAGAACAGTTACAACTTATAATCTAAGTAATTATAAAGATACTCCTTTAGAAGAGTTATATGATATGGATTTACCTTCTCTAATGGTGCCAGAATATAGTGTTACTTTAGGGCCTCCAGATTTAAGTGCCGAAGAATTAATGAAAGAAGCATTTAAAGTAATTAAAGAAGTTAGAGTTAATTTAGATGATGTTAAAGTGACTACTAAAACAAGTACTTTTGCAAGGGGGTTCTATACTTTATTATTCTTAGCTTTATCTGCTCTTATTGTTCTTTTATATACTGCTATGATTAATCTTTCCAAAGAAGATGATGAAGATTATGTACCATTCCTTAGTGATTTAATAAGTGTCTTAGAAGATTTAATAGAGTTACATAATCATAAACATGAAGCAGAAGAATACGAAAAAAGTTTAAAAGATATTGTGATTAGATTTGATGATTTAATTACGAATAATAAACCTTTAATCGAAAAGACTATGGTCTATTTTGATAATTTAAAAGATAATAAAGAATATCGGAAGTATATATATAATATTGATAAAAGTTTAGAATTAGTTAAAGATAAAGAAAAAGAGTTAAAAGTTATTTTAAAAAAATAAAAATAAAATAAGGGGGTTAATTTATTATGGATACTAATAAAATACAAGAACAAATTAAAGAAATATATCGGGAGTTAAATAATCTATATTTAGAATATCAAGATAAAGATTATCTTTCTTTAGGTATGTTTAAAATTAATGCTTTAGAAAGAAATATTTTAGTATTATATCGAGAATATTTAAAGTTAGTTTTAAAATTGCAAAGTATAAACCCAAGTAAAGTAAATGATTATAGTTTAAGAAATAGTAATTGTTATTTATATTCTCTTGCTTTACCTGTTCCAATCATTTTTAAAAGAACTTATAATAAACTTATTCATAATGATTTTGGTTTTGATGTGGGAGTATATTCTAATCATAAACCTTTATTTAGAGAAACCTACTGTACGAAAAGTAATTTAATTGAAAGATTAGAAAGTGATTTAAGTTACTTTGAAATTGATTTCTTTAAAAGTAGTATTGATAGTAAACTAGAACACAATGGTTATAAAATAAGTTTATATATGAATAGAGACTATAAAGATTATCATTTTATAAGACAAAATCCAAATGGTATTTGGATGGATAAAAATGGTTATAAAGGAATTATTAAAAAAGTAAATAATGATCATTTAGAAGAAGGCATGGATAATGATGGGCGTTTTTATGAATATGTCGAGACTTTAGAAATAGTGAAACCGAAGTTAAAGAGGTAGATATGAGGGAAGAAAACATCAAGATAAGAATAGGAAGAATTTTAGAAAAAATAAATAAATTAAGTTTAAATGGAGACTATAAATCAGAATTAAAAATAAAAGAATTATACCGGATGTATTTAAAATTAATGGTGTTAATTCAAAGAAATATACCCGAGTTTGATAATGGTTTATTTAATGAAGGTACGACTTGTTATTTGTATGCTTTAGATTTAGATATGCCCGATTCGATTGCTTATTTTAAAGATGATTTTGATTATGCTAAATATAATATTGATTTAGGTAATATAAGTGGTTATATGTATCCTTTTAATAAGGAAAATAAACCAACAGAAAAAGATATTTTAAATTTACTTGCTAAAGATTTAAAATATTTAAAAATTAAATCTTATCCGAGTACCATAAATAGTCCCTGTCTTCATGGAGGTTATAAAATAGCTATCTTTTTAGAAGATGCCCGTAACTATGATTATCACTTTGTAAGACAAAATAAGGATGGTAGCTGGTCTGCAAAATTAGGAAACGAAGATTTAGTCGTTAAAAGTGATAACCCTTTGGCTTATCTAAATCAAAATATATATAGTATTCCAACCTATTATAAATATATTAAAACTTTAGAGTTAGTTAAACCAAGAGTAAAATAAGTTATATCCTATAATATGACAAATTTTGCTCTTTCTTTTTGGTATGATATAAGTGGTGAATAAAAAATGAAAGTAAAAGTTATTGATGAAGAATGCGAAAGAGATTTAGAAAATAGTGTTAATGAATTTTTAAGTAAAGATGTTGATGTTATTGATATTAAATATCAAGTAGCTATTGGGATAAATGGGGAAGAGCAACTATATTGCTTTAGTGCCATGATAATCTATCATTAAAATTAAAAATAATTGCTATATCTTTTTGTTTAATATATAATATTTTGTTGAAAGAAGTTGATATAATGACTAAAGAACAATTATTAGCTTTAAAACCATACCCAACAATTAAACATAATGACCAATACCCAGTTCCAGAAGTTTCAGTAGAAGCTAAAAAAGTTATTTTACAATGCTTTGATAAGCATAAGAGAGATGCTAAAATGGATTTATATCCTTATATGCCATATGATAGAGAAGATAGAGAACTTAAAATGGCTCCATACCCTTATAATCCTAATGATTTGGAAGATGTATATATAAATGAAGATGGAGAAGAAGTAGTTATTAAAAAAGTAAGAAAATTATAATTAAAAGAGGAAAATAATTTCTTCTTTTTTAGTTTAGTTAGGTATGCTATACTTATTTTAAGGTGATAAAATGAAATATTTATTTAATGGTGGAATTATCTTAGTAAGTTTATTAATAATTGTTGATATAATATATTCTTTAGTTTATGTATTTAAAAATAAATGTCCCAAAGAAAAAATAATTAGTTTGATTTTAACCTTTATATCTTTATTTTTAATCTTAGCATTTTTAATTGTTTTAAATCTTGATTGGTTAAATTATTATGCCTATGAAAGTTCGGCGCCATTTTATGTTTTTGGCTTAGTTAGAAGTTTAGAATTTTTATTACCATCTTTTATCTTATTAATAATAAGTTTAATTTTAAAAAGAAAAAAAGTTACCAAATAGTAACTTAACTTAAACTTTTGAATGAATCTAAGATTTTCCCACTTTCGGGATCTAAGTAATATTCATATTCTAAATAATCATAATCAAAACTAATTTCATAAACACTTTTACCATATCTTACTTTATATTCTAGTTCAATATCTAAGTCTCTTAGATTATTTTTTTTTAGATTTAATTCTTTTAAAACAATATCTAAAGCTTCATCTCTTGAGATAGTTTTATTATTTTGGGTATTATCATTGCTAGAATTATCATCATTATTAGTAGTGTTTTCTTTATTATTTAAACTATTTTCAAATAAATATTCATAACGGTCTTCCAATTTTTCATAGTTGTCTTCTAAAAATTTATCTTTAACAATAAATAAACTTAAACCTACCACTAGTAAAATAATTATAATTCCTAGTAAAATGATTATGATGTTTTTTCTTTTATCTTTTTCCATAACTTCTCCTTTACGGATTAATTATACCCTAATTTAAAAAAATAAAAAAGGTTTCCCTTCTTTATTTTTTTCTAGTTAAAGTTAGTTCGCTATCTTCTTTAGATAGAGTAGCTAAGTAATCGCCATAAATATTCATTTGATTTTCTAGCCCATATTGATTAACTATCGAATTATATTGATTAATTAAAGCAAGTTTTTCTGATGCTGTTGCTTCAAGTTTTTGCATGATATCACTAATAATTAATATTTGGGTTGGAATAGCGGCCTTTTGTCCATCGAAGAAGTTTTGCGTATCAGTTGGGGCAAATAAAGTTTCCACAGCATAAGTTCCAACTTGCTCCATAGTTTCCGGATTCTTTTCTTTTAAAATACCCATCATAAAGTAAGGACAATTTTGTTCATTACTTTGGACATATAATAATTTTTCGGCATTACTAGAACGATTTAAACCCGTTTTATTAATAAAAGTATTTTTATCAAAATTAATAACACCAAAGTTAAAACGACTAAAGTCTGATAATTTTTCAAAAATAGAACATTTAACCATCATTCGGTAATAATTAAATACTAAACCTCTATTGTCATAATCGTAAGCTAAAACTTTATCTATGTTTTCAATTAATAATTTTAAAAAATCATAAGAACGAGGAATATTATATAAATCTAAGATATCCTCTCTAAAAGGAGCAAAAAAGTCACTACTTAAATTTTTATAATCGACTCCTAACATATGACATAAGTTTTTAGGAAAAATATCTAAAGTAAATTGAGAACCATCAGATAAAATAATATCATATTCTTTATCTTTATAATGTTCATCATATTCTTTGACGGAACTAATTAATTTTTGAGCGGCATCTTCGGCATATTTAACACCTGGATATGGTGTTTTATGCGCATAAGTATTAACATAATTTAATTCTTTTAAAGTTATCACAACAAAACCCCCTTAAAAACAAGATAATTATAGCATATTTGGATGTTTTTGTCAAATCAGTGTAAATGCAGAATTTGAGAATATGTAATTGTTTAGAAATCGTAAAGAAAAAATAGCCTTAATGTAAAAGAGTATCAATTTTCTTAAAATTATGATATAATGTATTAGTCGTTAATAAAATTATTATTAAGAGGAAATAAAAATGAAATTAAAAAATGAATATAAAGAAATAACGGAAAAAATCTTAAATGATGAAAATTTTAAATTGCTTAAAAATGAAAGACATCATGGGACGAACCGATACGACCACTCAAGAAGAGTGTCTTTCTTAAGTTTTTTGTTGTGCAAATTATTTAAAGGTGATGAGAAAGCTGGAGCGGAAGCCGGACTTCTTCATGATTTTTTCTATGGCAAAAGTTCTTATTTAGAACATCCCCAAGTTAGTAGCGCTAATGCTAAAAAATATTTTAATATTAGTGATAAAGAGGCTAGCATTATTGAAAGTCATATGTATCATTTAGCTTTACTTAAAAATAGTTATACTTTTTTTAAAAAAGATAATAAAGTTAAAGCTAAAGAATATAAACCTAATTGTAAAGAAGGATACATTGTGTGTTTTGCCGATATGTTAGTGTCTATTTTTGAAGGTAGTATTTTTGAAGTTCGCTATGGCGTTTGTTTATATTTATTATTTATTATGAATTTAATCCGTTATTAATAAGAAAGGTTATTTAAAATGAACAAAATACCTAATCATGTCGCCATTATTATGGATGGTAATGGAAGATGGGCCACTGAAAGAGGAATGAGTAGAAGTGCTGGGCATAAAGAAGGAGCCAAAACTTTAGAAAAACTCGCTATTTATGCGCAAGATAAAGGGATAAAAGTTTTATCAGTTTATGCCTTTTCGACCGATAACTTTAAAAGAAGTAAAGAAGAAGTCGATTACTTAATGAATTTATTTATTGTCTATTTTAAAGAGAAGTTTGATAGGGTTATTAAAAAGAATGTCAAAGTTCTTTTTAGTGGGCGGAAAGTTAATTTAAGAAGTGATGTAATTGATGCTATGGAAGAAGTAACTAATAAAACTAAAGATAATACCGGTTGTATTTTAAATATTTGTTTTAATTATGGCGGTCAAGAAGAAATAGTCGATGCTTCCCTAAAATTATTTAAAGATTTAAATAGTAAAAAAATAAAAGAAGAAGATATTAATAAAGAAACTTTTTCTAAATATTTATATCAAGATTTACCTCCTATTGATTTACTTATTAGAACCGGTAAAGAACAAAGATTAAGTAATTTTATGTTATATGAATCTTCTTATGCGGAACTTTATTTTCCGGATACTTATTTTCCGGATTTTAAAGAAAATTGTTTAGATGAAGCCTTAAAATATTACGAAAATAGAGATAGGAGATTTGGGAATATTAAAAAGGACTGAATTAAAAAATAAATGCACATCAAGAGATAAAAAATTAAATTAAAGTAATAAATGCCCATAAAATAAGGGA
>CANRGQ010000059.1 GCA_947630195.1 uncultured Bacilli bacterium | reverse complement strand
CATTGTCAGTGTTCAAGTTGCCGTTCGTATTCACATTCCACGCATTGTAATAATTGCCGTTATAGCCATACCTAACACTTATATCAAGATTACCTATCTATATTATACAATAAAAGAGGACTTCTGGCTCCCTTTTATTTTTTTTAGAACTGTAATATAATTTTATTTGGAAACATAGGCTAAAAATTTTGTCCGATTTTCAAATATTATTTCAAGACCTGAGAAATAATTAAAAAAAATTAAAAAAAATTCGATAGTATTTGTCGTAGACTATGTTTCCGCTTCTTTTAAAAATAAAGTACAAAGTTTTTATTCTTTGTACTTTTTAAATTAATTTAATATTAGTTATTTCTTCATTATTTATTTCTATTTCATAAATATTATATAAATCATCATTATCATCATAAATAATATTATCATTATAAATTAAAACTAAGTTATCATCTAAATTATAATCTATTTTAGTATATTTAAGTAAAAAGGCTAAAATAGCTCTTTTATGCGTAAATATAGCGGTTTCTTTTCCTTTATTAGCTAACTCTTTAATAATAAAGTCCATTCTATTAGATACTTCAATTAAAGATTCGCCACCTTCTAGTTTATAAGTAAATTCTCTTTCTTGAATACCTTTAAGCATTGGCATACTTTTAGTGCCCAAAGTACCTACTTTGACATCATTTAATTTACTATCTAGATAAACTTCTAAATCTAACTTTTGACTTAAATATTTAGAAGTTGATATAGCACTACTGAAGGTTGAAGAATAAATACTTTCGATATTATTAAAATATTTTTCTTCCGCAATTTTTTGGGCTACTCTTTCCCCTTCAATACTTAAAGGTCTTAATGCCCTAATAGGATCTAAAGGTGTATCATAATTATAATTTAAATTATTAAATAAAGCATTATTACTAATTAGGTACAGTTTCATCTTCATCACTCTTAAAATCTATTTCTAATTCTTTATCATTTTTTAATTTATCAATCTCGGCATTTTTAATACTTTCAAATCTTTTCGTTATCTTTTCGGTTGTGGTATGTAATTCATCTAGACTTTGATTAACACTTTTAACACTTCTCGATAGTTTATCCCATCTTTCTTTATAACGGCCAAATTCCACGCCAAGTTTTTCTAATTCTTCATGAATAACTTTCGCATATTTATCTCTTTCCATATTCTTTAATATCATACTTATAATCGATAAGGTACTAATTAAAGTCGTTGGGCCCGTAATCCAAACTTTATTGTTATAAGCATAATTAATTAGTTCAGGATGGTAAGCATTAATCTCGGCAAAAATGGCTTCCGCTGGTAAAAACATAATGGCCTCTTCCGTCGTTTCTCCGGGAATTATATACTTATCTTTAATATCATTAATATGTTTTTTAACATCACTTACAAAACTTTTTTCATAACTATCCCGCTCATCTTTACTACGATTTTTATCAACCATTCTTTGATAGTTTTCTAAAGGAAACTTACTATCTATCGCAATAGTTCCTAAAGGTGATGGCGCATATAAAAGACAATCAGCAATACTACCATTACTCATTTTATGTTGAATACTATAAATACCTGTTTCTTTAGGTCCAAAAGCATTATTTAAGATATATTCTAGATTTACTTCTCCAAATGTACCTCTCGTCTTCTTATCCGTTAAAACACTTTGTAATGACACTATTTCACTATTTAAACCATCAATTTTCTTTTGCGCTTCATCTATTTTATTTAATCTTTCTAAAACATTCATAAATGTCTTATTACTTTTTTCAAAATTATCATTTAATTCTTTATTAACCCGATCATTAATAACATTTAATTTATATTCTATTTTATTATCTAAGACTTCAAAATCACTTCGTAAATCTTTACTAAAATTAAGTTTAAAATCGCCAATTTCTTTAGTTAAAGCCGTTTCTAATTTACCTAATCTTTCAATAGTATCTTTACTACCATTATTTTTTAAAATTAAGATAATTAATAAAATAACAACTAAAGCAATTAAACCAATTATTATATAATCTAACATATCCTAGCCTCCACTTTAATTATACCACAAAATAAGAAGATATGCCTATCTTCTTAAATTTAATGTTAAAGGTTTACTTTCAACACTAGAAACATCTAAATTTTGTTCATCTTTAACCATAGCTAAATAATTTTTAAAATCTTTTAATTCTTGATAACTAGCGGTATCTAAAAATAATTTAAAATTTAAATTCTCTTCTTGATATAATTTATAAGTATTATTAAGTAATAAATCATTTTCTTCTTCTAATTCTTCTTTTATATTATTCTTTATTTTTTCTTCTAAATTATGTCCTTTTTCTAATACTTCGTTTATTCTTATTTGATTATATCTTTGTAACATCACACAATAAGTATTTTTAATAAGGCCATATAAACAAAATAAATAAAGTAATATAGAAACATGACCAAGTTCTAATAACAATTCTAAACTAATAACTAATTTGACAAAGTAGAATGTTCCATTTACAAAAAGCATCTTTTTAAACTTCCTTATTTTTTCTAAAGTAACAGCATCTCCCAAAGTATAATTAAAAGCATTTTTACGCGCTAAATTAATCGCTTCTTCCATACTTTTAGATTCAATATAACACGGAATAAAAGCCATCAAAAAGCCTATTTTTAAAATTAATTTTTTAAAAATTTTAATTCCCAAAAGTTCATAGATTTTTAGTTCTAACTTTTTCTTCTTTCTAGTCATATTTTACCCCCAAAAGTTAGGGATATAATATCACAAATTAATCATTTTGTCCATTAAAAAGGGTTATTTCTAATCCTTTAAAAAAGATGCGCCATCAACCATTCTACTAACAATAAATGAAGAAGTACTATCACCAACCACATTTAAGACAGTTGCGGGAGCATCAATAATCGTGGCAATAATCGTAAGAATTGGTAAAGCAGAAACAGGAAGACCTAAAAAACTTAAGATAAAGGCTTCCGAAATAGTTCCTCCACCCACAGGAACTGCCGTAATTAATAATGTGGCTAAGATAGATACTAAGATAATCGTACCTAAACTTGGTTTAATATTAAATAAGTAAACTAAAAACATAACTTTAAAAACACTACCGATAACTGATCCATCTTTATGAAAACTAGTTCCCATCGGAATCGTAGCCTCACAAATATCACTTGAAATACCCATTTTCTTGGTACTAGTCACATTTACCGGAATAGATGCCGCCGATGAACACGTAGCTAAAGAAGTAATAGTGGGTGGTAAAATATTTAACCAATATCTTTTTAAACCAGCAACACCACTTACTAAAACAATATAAAGAGAATAAACAATAAAATAAACAAATAAACACGTTAGAGTATAAACAATAAAAGTTTTTAAAAATCCTATCGCAATCGTACTTCCATAAGTACCAATTAAAGAAGCAATATAACAACCTAAACCTATTGGAGCATAATACATTATATAATTAATCATTTTAAGAACAGTTTCATTTAACCCTAAAATAACCTCTTTTACTCGTTCCCCTTTACTCGCACTTCTTAAAGCAAGACCAAAGATAATAGAAATTAAAAGTAAAGGTATAATACTATCTTTAGATAAAAGTAAATTAAAATCACTAACTGTAAGTAAACTAGCCGTTCTTTCAAGTAAAGATAAATCATTATCTACAATACTATTTTCATCTAATAAACCGATTAAATCAGAATTATTCTTCTCTACTAAATTTACATTTTTAGTTACCACTATTCCTATTAAAGACGCCATTAAACTCATGATAATAAAAGTAATAACTATTCTACTCATTATTTTACCTAATCTTTTTGGACTATCCATTTTAATTATGGATGATGTTATTGTTAAGAATATTAATGGCACAATAACCACAAATAATAAGTTAATAAAGATATCTCCTAGTGGTTTTAATATAGTAGCTTTACTTCCAAATATTAAGCCAATAATAGCTCCAATTATTATAGATAATAAAAGAATTAACGTACTCTTATAATTTTTAATAAATTTCATTTAACCCCTCCACTAAATTATATGCAAAAGAAAAAACATACTACCGAAATAGTATGTTTTCATTTATACCAAATTGCTTTAATAAAGTTAAGGAAGTATAGATTGAGAATGTTTTGAAGATGTTTGCGAGTTTCTTCAAAATTTATTTTTTATATAAATCCTTATATTTTATTCGCAATTAAGTAACTTATTAGTCTTCTCTTTTTCTTGTTGTGAATGTAACAGTTGCAAGACTTATTAGTCCTAAACCAGCATATACTAGGATATTATCGTTAGTATTTGGGTTTTGAACATTATCTGTAGGTCCTTGATTTCCTGAACCTTCTCCTTCAGTGCCAGTTTGGCCTTCTCCTGGAGTTCCTTCTTCTGGTGCTTTTGTTCCTACAGTAACAGCAACTGGATCTTTACCAGCTTCGGCTGCAGGTACAACTATAGGTCTATCAGCTCCTGCTTCATAAACTATTAATTCTTCACCTTTTTCATTAATTATTGTTGTTCCACTAACAACTGTTAATTTTTTCATATCAGTATCTGCACCAATAACTAATTTATCGTATGCTTTATCTAATGTAATTTCAAGAGTGTCATCTGTTGAATATAAACGATTTTCATCACCAATAGTTACAACAGCATATTCACCTTGAGCAGCAGCAATAGTCAATGTGTTAGAGTTAGCAGCATCACATTCGTATGCTCCTGTTATTTTACACATAGCAACTGTTTTTTCAATTTTAACATTGTTTCCAGTAACAACTAATTTACCAGTTGAAACACTTCCTGTATTGGAAGCTGTCCAAGTAACTCTTGTTGGAGCAATTGAGCCAACATCCATAAATCCTTCGATATTTAAAGTAGCAACTTCTGCATTACTACTCGCATCGCCATTGTCTAATAAAACATCAGCTTTTTGTTTAGCAATATCATCATTAGCAGTAACATTTCCTTTGGCATTAATATGCGAATCTTCATCTGCGCTTGAAGCTTTACCAAAGATTATACCTGCATAACCATTTCCACTAGCATTTATCGTAGAATTTTCTAATACAAGGTTAGCTCCAAGACCATTTGAAGTATTATTCTTAACATTGATTGTAGAATCTTTAGCAGTTAAATCCAAAGAATTTGCTCCTTGCATTCCATTACCTCTGTTGTCATTTAAATTAAAAGTAGCATCGTCTAATTTAATTTTACTTCCTGCTCCACCAATATCAACAACAATTGCAGAATAACTCTTATTTCCTATAACATTAAGTGTTCCACCATTAACATCGATTTCTGCATTTGCATTATTAATTCTTAAAGCAGGAATTTTAGTTGAACTACTAGATTCTTTTGGAGCTTCAGTAATAGTTAAAGTAGCACCAGTTTTAACTGTAACTTTATATGCTCCTAAAACCACATAAGCACCTTTAATTTCTAAAGTACTATTCTTATCTAAAATAAGATTACCAAGATTAATAGTCTCACCATCACCAATAATTGTTACTTTTTTATTAGCAGCAACAGTACCTGCTAAATTTCCTCTAGTTGTAGTTAATGTACATTCGTCGCTAACTGTATCTTCTTCACAACTTAATCCAAGATATGTACTTCTAGCAGCATGTACACCCATAGCCATTACAGCAAATGCCATAACAGCAATCGCAAACATTTTTAAATTTTTCATTTTTTTCACAAACCTTTCCTTTCTATGTCCTAATTATACCCCCCCCCGTATTCTATTTTTGACAAATATCGCTTATTTACAAAAAGAATATAATTTCTCTATATTATATTACTATTATTTAAAATGATTACCGAAAAGAAAAAAAGCATAATTAAATGCTTTCTCGTAAACTTTTTAACTTATTTATTTGTCTATTTAGTAATATACATAACCTATTAATTCTCGTATCACTCATTTTAGTAATATTTTGATATTTATGTAATAAATCATCAAACCACTCTACTAATCCATCTAACTTACTTATATCAATTCTTTTTAAATCTTTTACTACTTTAATTATTTCTTCAAAAGTTTTAACTTCATAGAAGAATCTACCCCTACCAGATATATGGACTTCTTCCTCATCATAATATTCAATATTTAAACTTTGACCATTATCAAATATAGGAGCTACATCAAGCCAATTCAAAGTATTAACATCTCTAATAATTCCAAAATTACCTAAATGTCTATCTTCATTCATAATAAGAAAATCCAAAATATACATATTTTCGACTTTTTCTCGGGCATTTTCAATATTATGTTCTTCTAACTTTTTAATATATTCCTCATAATCTTCTTTATTATTATGTCTTTCCATATCATTTCTAATTTGATAACAAGAAACATATTCCGTATCTTTATTTATAAAACAAGGACATTTAGATACCACCATATCTTTATATATATCTATTGTATATGGAACATGATTAAAACCTAGTCTTTTACATATTTCACTCGCTAATACTTCATTAAAAGGTTGCATTATTTCATTTTTATAACCACTTTTTAATAAGTATCTTATACCATTTTCTATAATCCAAGCTTTTTTAAGCATACCATCAGTTGTGTTATTTGGAGTCTTTAATGAAGACTCTTTAGTAACTTGTTTACTATTGGTTGATAAAGATGCTTCCATAAACTCGGCATAATCAAAATCATTATCAAAGAAATTAATATCATCATAAGAAATATCACTATTAAATGGTTTTAACCAATATTGATCAGATAAAGATAAACCAAAAGCCTTATCTAATAACTCATAGGGAGCCACTATATTTAATCTATGTAATAATAAATCTAATTTATCCCGCCATGATGGAATACCTCTACCTTTAAACCATTCACTTAAATTAGTTTTAAAAGGAGTATTATTAATATCATTTTCATGATAAAAACTTTTTAATATATAAGGTGCATAATTAATATCTTTAACTTCATATATATAATCAAAGAATTTTGAAGTTTCATTATATTCCACTACTAATACTTCAACATTTTTATTCATAAGTATACATTTCATATAAATACTCCTCTCTACCTATAATTATAACATTAATCAACTAAAAAACATACTACCGAAATAGTATGTTTCATTTATACCAATTTGTTAATAATTG
>CANRGQ010000058.1 GCA_947630195.1 uncultured Bacilli bacterium | reverse complement strand
ATTTAGGAGCCGTACTTCCTTTTTTAAAAGTCCAAGCCCGGCATTCATCAGGCCCTTGGGTAAAGAAGGTGGCTAGCCCTAGTAAATCGTAAGTGGCAAAGATTAATTTATCAAGGCCACTATTGGCAATACCTAAATCTTTTAAGAAAGCATTTCGCTCTTCATCGGTATAATCGGCTAAATCACTTTCTAGTTTCGCACACATAACAACAACACCGGCATTTTCTTTTTCGGCATATTCTTTTAATTTTAAAGAATATTCATTATCATTAACAGATGCAGCCTCTTCTGATACATTTGCCACATAAATAATCTTTTTTAAAGTAATTAAATTAAAGTTTTTTATTATATCTAATTCATCTTCACTATATTCAAGTAATCGAGCCGGAATACTTTTCTCTAAAGCTTCTTTAATTCTTTTTAAAACATTTACTTCTTTAACAGCTTCTTTATCTTTTGTAGTCTCCGCTTTCTTTTCAATTTTGCCAAGACGGTTAGCGACAATTTCATAGTCCGCTAAAATAAGTTCCGTATTAATGATTTCTACATCTCTAATCGGATCAGTTGCGCCTTCTACATGGGTAATGTTTTCATCATCAAAACATCTGACTACTTCCACCACCGCGTCAACTTCTCTTATATGCGATAAAAATTTATTTCCTAGGCCTTCACCCGTGGATGCTCCACTGACAAGACCCGCAATATCAATAAATTCAAAAGTAGTCGGAACAACACTTTTCGGATTATTAAGTTCCACTAAAAAATCCAGTCTTGTATCCGGAACGACTACCACTCCGACATTTGGTTCAATCGTCGCAAAAGGATAATTGGCCGCTAAAATATGCTTTTTAGTTATCGCATTAAACAAAGTAGACTTACCGACATTGGGAAGCCCCACTATACCTGCTTTTAAACTCATTTCTTCACCCCCCTAAATAGTTGGAATACTACTTATTCCAAGTGGCATACCAATTAAATACCAAACAATGATTAATACTAGTAACGTTACACTAATAATCGCTGTATATGGTAATTGATATTTAATAGAATCGCTAACATGGATTTTTTCTTCACTTTGGTTATATTTTTCTAAGAATGCTAAATAAACAATAAAGTAGGCTAGAAGTGGCGTAATATTCATTACTCCAGCTTCTGCAAATCTAAATATTACTTGCCCAAAGGCAGGACTCATACCATTTTGCATAATTAAAGGAATAATGGATGCTGACATCATACTCCATTTCGCCGTACTAGATGGCACGAATATTGTACATACGGATACTCCTAAGAATAGTAATATGATTAAAGGTAGTCCGGTAAAATTACTATTTTGAATTAAATCGGTAATGGATGCTACTAAAACATTTCCTAAATTAGTTTGTTTAAAGATACTAATAAAGATACTTGCTAAAAAAATCATAACTAACATATTGCCAATACCATCTAAAGAATGACCTAAATTATCACAGAAATCATGATGATTTTTAATTGTTTTAACCCCAATACCATAGAATAAACCTAATATTATAAATAATAAAGTGACAACAAAGACAAAACCATTACTAAAGAAAGAATTAACACTAAATAATTTATCAATATAAGCGGTTTGACTATAATCTAGTAATGCCCCACTTAAAGGAAGTCCTGGTATAATACTATAAATAAAGATAATTAAATAAACAAAAGCACTACTACAAGCATAAATCATTCCTTTTTTCTCATCTTTGGTAACAATATCTTCTTCGAGTTCACTTTCCGTAAATTCATATTTAGGTAATTTTTTCACAATAATGTTTTCGGTAACAATTGTTATGATGTAAGAAACAAGGATTACAGCCACAGTCATAATAACAAAGAAAGATAAACCATTAACTAGGTGTCTTCCATCAATCGTACTCGTAATTAAATTAGTATAAGTTGATAAAGCCGAATCACTACTAGTAAATAAAATATTTATCGCATTACCACAAGAAAGGGCTGCAAAAGAAGCAATTATCCCAATTTGGGGATTTCTTTTTCCATAATAGAAAAGTAAAGCTCCTAAAGGAATAAATATTAAATAAGATAAATTACCAAAAATGGAAGCAATAACACAGAAGAATACAAAGAAAAATGTTACCGTCTTTTTCTTTAATCTTTTCGTTGTTAAAGTAATCGCTGTTTGTAAAAAACCACTTTTGTCCATAATACTTATACCCATAAGTAAAATAATTAAATTAGGTAAAACGGTAAAATCGGCAAAATTTGCTACTGTATTTGTAAATATATATTTTACCCCACTTAAAGAAAATAAAGACTTAACTACTTCTGTTATAGGCATTACATCACTAGTTACATTATTAACACTATAATAAGTAGCTTGAACATCTAATAAATGTAATATCCCACTTAATGCTATAGTTATAATAATTAAAACTACATAAGTCATCAAAGGATGTAATTTTTTTCTATTTTTCTTCCGTAATTTTCTCAATTTTATTCACCTTCTTTAACTTTTTTTGAAACTCTAATCTATCCATCATAATTTCTCTACCACAGTTATTACACTTAATTTTAATATCGACACCAACTCTTGTAATAGTCCATAAGTTACTCCCACAAGCATGAGTTTTACGCATAATAACTTCATCATTTAAAGAAAAACTTTTATCCATTATTCTTCTCCAATCTTAATATCTAGTATCTCCATTATTCTTTCTAAATCTTTTAAAGAGTCAAAAGTTATTTCTAATTTATTTTTATTTATTTTAACAACACTACCTATTTTATCACTTATTACTCTTTCATACATATCATATTTAGAATCATGTTCTTTTACTGTTATGGGCTTTCTTTTAACCATTTCTTTACCACTAACAATTTTTTCTATATCTCTTACGTTTAAGTTTTCTTTTTTTATTCTTTCCGCAAGTTCAATTATTTTATTATCATCTTCTAACTTACTTAATACTCTTCCGTGAGATGCCGAAATTTCTTTTTTAACAAGCATATCTTGCACTTCATTAGGTAATTTTAAAAGTCCTAAAAGATTGGTAACATAACTTCTACTTTTACCAAATAAATTACCAAATTCTTCTTGAGTTAAATTTCTTAAATTAATGATATTTAAAACACTTTTCGCTTCATCTATTGGATTTAAATCTTCTCTTTGAATATTTTCAATTAAAGCAATTTCCATCATTTCTTGGTCCGTAAACTCTTTAATGATGGCTGGTATTTCAGAAAGACCCGCTATTTTAGAGGCTCTTAATCTTCTTTCACCCGCTATTAACTCATAACCCTTAATGCTTTTTTTAACTAAAATAGGTTGCACTACCCCATATTCTTTAATAGAAGTAGCTAGTTCCTTTAAACTTTCTTCATTAAAATAAGTTCTCGGTTGATAAGGATTTCTTCTAATATCTTCTAACTTAATTTTAACAATATCATTTTTACTTTCTTTCACAATTTCTTTTTCAAAGTTGTCAAAATCAATAACATTGTTATTCGTAAATAATTGTTCTAAACCTCTACCTAGAGCCTTCTTTTTAGTTTCCATTACGCTCAATCACTTCCTTTGCTAAATTATGATAAGCTTCGGTTGCTCTACTAGTGGGATCATATTCATTAATTGGCTTACCATGACTTGGAGCCTCCACTAATCTAACTAATCTTGGTATTATTGTATTAAATACTTTATCTTTAAAGTACTTTCTAATTTCTTCAATTACTTCAAGACCAATATTGGTTCTTCCATCAAGCATGGTTAATAATACCCCTTCAATTCTCAAATGCGGATTCATACTAGATTGCACCATTATAATGGAATTAAGTAGTTGCGTAATTCCCTCTAAAGCAAAAAATTCACATTGGACAGGTATTATAACGGAATCACTTGCTACTAAAGCATTCATGGTGCCAATACCAAGTGATGGTTGACAATCGATAATAATATAATCAAAAGCTTTTTTAATATCATTTAAAGCTAATTTTAATTGTTCATTTTGATGAAAGTTTTGGTCATCTAACATTTTTTTAACAAACTCAACATCAATTCCTGCTAAATTTAATGTTGATGGAATAATAGCTAAATTTTCAAAACTAGTTTTAATAACACTTTCTTCAATACTACATTTACCCGTTAAAACCTCATAAATATCATGTTCAAAATCGCCTTGGGTAAGTCCAAGACCAGTGGTGGCATTACTTTGAGGATCTAAATCAATTAATAAAACTCTCTTATTTTCTTTACCTAAAGCCGCTGCTAAATTAATACTTGTTGTAGTTTTACCAACACCACCTTTTTGATTAACTAATGAAATAACTTTAGCCATAATTACACCTCTAATTAAATATATTACTACCTAATATTTTAACATATTAAGGACTAGAAAAAAAGAAAGAATTACACATTTATTTTTCTAAATCCTTCATTAATTCTTCAAGATTATGATAACCTTTATACCTTTCTGGATGCTTTTCCATTTTTTCTACTTCTTTTAAAGCGCTTTGTAATTTTCTATTAAAGAAATACCTTTTAATTTTTTTAACAATTTTCTTCATCAAAACCCCTCTTTCTATTTTTTTCACCTTTGACTATTTAATTATATGATACAAACTAATGATTGTCAATAACCATTTTTAATTTTTTTAATAAATTTAAAAAGAAGACAACTCAAACTGTTATCTTCCTTTAGATTTTAATTCTCTTAACTCTCCAAAATCATCTTGAACTAATATTTTAAAACCCATAGTTTCTGCCATACACTCAATTAAATAATATTCTTGAAAAGCCAATCTAAGTGCTTCGCTATTACGAAAATTTTTCCTCTCTACGATAAATAATTTATTAATTTCATCTGTATATATTAAACGATATGCTGTTCCCATTATCTACCCTTTTTAAGATAATTTTCCGCTACTGTTAAATCTTCCATTATCTCTTCATCATTTACTTTATAATGTTTTAATTTTCTAATTGCTCTCATAATTTCAATTAAATGTATTTTTTCATGATTACGAGCATAACTTTGTAATTCTTTAACATCAATAACAGGTTCTTCCAATTTTTCAGTATTGCATAGATAAATAGCACGAACTTTAAAACAACCATCAGTACCAGGATGATTATAACCAAAATCCCATTTTTCTATAATAAATTTTAATGTAATATCATTATACTTTATTACCCTTGTGTTTTCTTCCTCATACATATAATAATCATGAATTTTATCTGAAATTTTAGTACTATTTAAGTAATCCTCTAATAAAGTAATTATTGTATCTAAATTAAGATTATCAAGAAAATTTAAATTTTTTGCTAAAGAAAAGGCATCACATTCTGATGTATTAGATATTCTATTAAAGAAATTATCTATCCATTCTGTATATTCATCTTTTAAAACATATTCATATAAATCTAAATTTTTTGTAATATATCTTTTTCCATAATAATCCATAATTATACCTTATCTAACCTTTTCTATATTTTCATCCATTGCACTAGTACATTCACTTAAGAATTGTTTTCTTAACATAAGTTCAATTTTATAATAATCTCTTAATTCTTTTGAAGCCTCTTCTAGTTTAAATTCTTTCTTATAAAAACCATTTCTCATAACTCTTTCCATCTTTAAAAAAGCATTTTGTCTTATCTTATTAACATCATCAATACTTATATTAAGAATATCCGCTATTTCATCATAGTTTTTTATATCTCCACTAAGAATACCAGCTCTATGACGAAGTAAGACTATTTCATCTCTTGTAAATTCTCCAAATGTTTTAATATCTGGATTTTGAATTAATTTCATTAACTTCCAAAAATTATTATATACTTCCTCTTCTTTAGCTAATTCTTCTCTTAAATGTGGCATACAATTTAATAGTTCATTCTTAATAATACCTATATATACCATAACACTACCCCCTAACGAGGTATTATAATAGCACAAACCACCGTTTTTGTAAAGCATTTCAAAAGGAAGATGTTACTATTCCTTTGCTTATATTTAAAACAATTTTATTACGCATTACTTAAACTTGTTATTACGTACGGACTAGATTCTGTTCCATTACCTACTAGTCCTGTTGTGGATGGTAGATAGAAGACTGGGCGAATCGTAAACGGACTGTTCACATGCCTGGAATCCAAGGCGCCGTCCGAACCCACTTCCCACGCCCAGAAAAAGTAGGTATTGTCGACATCCCTAGTCATCGTCCATTCGGTATTACCACCATATGTTGATGTTTTTCCGCTCATTGTGTTGGTAATATGAAGCCAACTATTGGTGTTTGAACCATAACCCCATGAATTATAATAATCACTTGCGTACATTAATCCTATTTGATATTGTCCTGTTGTAGCTGTCTTTTTTTCTGCTCCGCTTGATGTTGCGTTTGTTCTATCTCCTTTCCACCATTTTACTGCTGGTATTATATTCTTTATTCCTTGTTCCAAACCATTATAGAAACCACTTCCATTTATTGATACTCTTACTGTATTATTTTCATTATCCCAATCTATATTTGAACTATCATTTGTCGACCATGCTTGGCTTGTACTGGATGGGATTACCTTTATTACCTTTAACATTCCTGCTTTTAAACCTAGTGTACTTTCTTCTGTTCCGTCGGTTACTCCGATTATTCTGTATAAGTTTTTATTGCTTGATTCAGTTCCACACTTTTCTGGATTTAATGAACCACCTATACATATGAAGTTATTTGTTACTTGGTCTTTTGTTCCTTTAAATCTATATAAGCCTTGGACAGCTGTTCTGCTATCTTTTGTTCCTCCTCCATAGTAATCTCCTCCTTGGGCATTTAGTACTTCTAATGCTGGTCTTCCTTTTCCAAAATATAAAGTACAATATATAGTTTTCTTTGTTGTTATTGTTGCTGTATATGTGTTTTCATTAAATGTTACATATGGTTTTGTATCTCCTACATCTGTTCCATTCGCATCTTCACATTTTGTCCCTACATATGTATACTGTGCTTTATCAGGCCATTTACTCCTATTTTCTGGTTCATACCATTTGAAGTCGTTTTCTCCGCCACTTTGGACTTTTATTGATAATGTTTTATCTTTATTATTAAATACATCTACTGTTTTTATATCTTCTAAGACTTTGTTATCTTTTCTCACATTAAAGTAACTATATCCTTCATATATCATTCCTATGGTTAATATAACTAATATTACATTAAATACTTTCTTTTTCACTTAATTTTCCTCCTTAACTTTTATTAAAAAATGCATAACATATATTTGGGCCATCTGTTTCAAATGAAAAGCCTTTACTTGAATCATAACTTATTGCTGTTTTGATATTATTTTCAGTATTACAATTTGATATAGTACTATCATATGTATATCCACTGGTTGGTATTGTTTCTGTCATTGTATAATGTTTATTA
>CANRGQ010000057.1 GCA_947630195.1 uncultured Bacilli bacterium | reverse complement strand
TGATTATATATGAAACTCTATCTCTATTGTTATTATACCCCCCCCCGTATGCTTTTTGTCAATATCTCGGCAATGCTACATTTACTATAATTTTAATTAATTAAAAACAATCAAAATAATTGACTAAATGTCCTGTTTTCTAGTAAAATGAATATGGAAGAAGAAAAATTAGGAGAGATGATTATAGAAAATGAATTTTTTTATTTAACATATTATCAAGTAATGATATTTATGATAAGACTAAGTGAAATGAAAAATGAAAACCCTTACTTTCATGATGAAATTGCTTCTTCATTTAACAATTTTGTTATTAATAGAAGTAAAGAAATTGTTGGGACTTCACCCTTTAAATTGAAAATTATGCCTAATGCTAATAAATATAAAGTTTCTAAAAGTATGGTCAAATATTTAAAAAATTTAACAGGTATTGATGTATTTGATGAAAAAAATTTAGAAAAATATATCCCCATAATAAAAAATCTTGAAGTAACCTCAATAAAAAAATTCTCAAGTATGAAACGATAAATTAATAATCCCATAAAATTTGAAAACTTTTTCTATTGCCTTGTCATTTATTTTATAACTCCACTTAAGATTTTTTTAATAAATAAAGATATTTATTATAGAAAAAGAAGATTAACTAACAAATAATTAATCTTCTTTTTCTATTATTTTTTCAATTTCTTTACCAAGACGTTCAATAATTCCTACAACTAAAGCATTACCCATCATAAAATATCTCTTCTTATCAGACATTCCAGTATTAGTCCAATCATCAGGAAATCCATTTATTCTTTCACACTCTTTTGGGGTAAGAAGTCTTAGTTTTTTAGTTTTAAAATCTTCAATAACATGGGTAGTTCTACTAACACCACTTTCACTAGTAAGCATAGTTCTAGCTGGGGCATCTAAGTTATCAGGAAAAGGCATTGAACCTTCTGAATAGTAATAAGGTTCACCATTAGGTTTTACTCTAGGAATCTTTTTACTTCCCTTTAAGAAAGCAAACTTTTCAATTTGAGCATCGCTTAAAAAATATTTTTTAGAAACTGTTCCTTCTTCTCTTATATTTCTTAAAGGATAAATTAATTCATAATCTGGTTTTACTTTTACAGTATAAATTTTGCCATTTTGCATAACACCCGCATTATAGAATGAACATTTAAACATATTACTTACTTCAATTAAATTTTTATATTCTGAAATACTTGACATTGTTATTTCTTCATAATTTTCTTTGATAGGAAATTGTTTAATAAACAACCCTTTCGAGAATATCATGTCATATTCTGAATTTTTTTTCATTTGTTTATAATATTTTGTGCTTTTATGATAAGCAAATACATAAGTTCTTCTTCTTTTTTGAGGTAATCCATATTCTCCCGCATTTATAACTCGCCACTCAACATCATAGCCTTGTTCATAGAAACTTCTCAAAATCATTCCGAAATCTCTACCTCTTTGCTTAGCTGGCGATAATAATAATCTATCTACATTTTCGAGTAAAACAAATGGCGGTTTTTTTATGGCAAGTGTTTCTTCAATGGCCCACCAAAGAACTCCTTTTTTCCCTTCTATTCCCTTACTATTTGAGAGGGTTTGGGCCACTGAATAATCTTGACAAGGAAATCCTCCCACTAATAAAGTATGATCAGGTATATCATGTTTATCAACTTCAAATATATCGACATTAGAAACATTATCCGAACCAAACCTCATAGCATAGCACTCATATGCTTCTTGAGATTTTGTTGCGGGTTCCCATTGATTAGCCCATAAACATTTCCAATTCCCTTTTTCGACTACTTTTCCGTCCTTTAATTGAACATGATTAAGACCACAACGGAAACCTCCAACTCCGGCAAATAATTCAACCATAGTTTTTTTCATAGATAAACCTCCTGACATTTGCGTTAATACTATAAATATATTATAATATATCTAAAGGAAAAATTAACTTTTATCAGTAGTTATTATATAATAATTACTAACAAAGATCAACCTTTACTAATAATATTTTATAAAATTTTAAATAAAAAAACAAGATCGAAAGTGAGGATTTCATGAAAAAAGGAAGATTATACAATAGATATGAAATAGAAATAATATCTAAGTCGGCCATAGGTAAATCTATTGAGGACATTATAAAAGAAGAATTTGTAACAATTGGTGAAACTGAAATTAATAAAGGAGGAATAGGCCAATTAGTTGAACAATATCTTTTTGGTATTCAAAATAATAATGATTCTGAGCCTGATTTTATGCCAGCCGGAATTGAATTAAAAGTTACACCTTATAAAAAACTTAAAAATGGAAAATTATCCGCTAAAGAAAGACTTGTTTTAAATATTATTAATTATATGGATGAATGGAAAAACGATTTTAGAAATAGTCATTTCTGGTTTAAAAATAATACCATTCAATTGTTATGGTATTTATGGGAACCAAATAAAGATAATAAAAAATTTAAAATAACTCATGAAAAATTATTAGAACTATCTAAAAATGAAGATTTAAAACAAATTGAAAAAGATTGGAACTACATTGTTAATAAAATTAAAGAAGGTAAAGCTCATGAATTATCCGAGGCTGATACTATGTATCTGGGAGCATGCACTAAAGGGGCTAATAAAGAATCTTTAAGATGTCAACCTAATACATCTATAAAGGCAATGCAAAGAGCATTTTGTTTTAAATCATCATATATGACTCAATTAGTTAGAAAGTTTATTGGGAATTATAGTGATGTTGAAAAAATATTAACTGATTCAACAACTTCTTTTGATGATTATATTAAAACTGTTACCGAAAAATATATAGGAAAATCGGAAAAGGAATTATTAAAATTATTTAGTATTAGTGAAAAATCTAAAGATAGATATAGCATGATTATTAATAAAATGTTTAATGTTGGTAAAGGTCTTAAGAATACTGAAGAATTTTTAAAAGCGAATATTATTCCCAAAACTATTAGAATGGAAGAAAATGGAAATATTATAGAATCAATATCTTTTCCAGCTTTTAAATTTAAAGAAATAATAAATGAAAATTGGGAAGATTCGAAATTAAAAGAAGAATTAGAAACTACAAAATATATGTTCTTTGTATTTAAAAAAGAAAAGAATGATTATATTTTTAAAGGTTATAAATTATGGAATATGCCTCAAATTATAATAGATAATACCATAAGAAATTTCTGGAAAAAGACAATTAATAAAATTAAAAAGGGAATTAGTTTTACAATTGTTAATAATGTTGTTTATAACGATTTACCGGGAATTTCTGATAATGGAATAATGCATGTTAGACCTCATACTTCCAAATCGGCATACCAATTAAATAATGGTTTTAAAAGAGGAGATATTGAAAAATATGCTGACCAATTGCCAAATGGCGAATGGATGACTAAACAATGTTTTTGGTTTAACAATACTTTTATTAGAGATATTTTAAAAGAATTTAATAATTAAAAAAGAAAGTAGGTGGGATTTTGGACTTACTAAAGCAAAACTTAAAAAAAGATATTATATTTCTTAAACTATTAAATAGACAAGTTTATAGTTCTTCTAGGGAAAAAGAGTTATTAGACCCAGATAAATATGTTTTTAATGGGAAAGAAGACTTTCTAAAAATAGATGATTATCCGGGGGATTATTTAATTATTGAACCAGATAAAATTATGTCTAGACGAGCTGAATCCAATCGAGATAATTATAATGATTTTTTTATTAATCACGATATAACTAATGATAATCCTCTTGATTTTTCTTTCAGTGGGAAAATTAATGAGTTGTCCACAACAATATATGGTTTAGAAATGAATATAAAAGAAGAGATACTTAATAAGGGAATAACTAAGTATATGCCAAGTATTAAACTTTCGGGTTCAGAATGGCATACCCCAAAATATAATTTTAATTTTAAAAGAGGAATATTTAATTTTTCTAAAAGTATTGATGGAGCATGTGAAACAGTTATTATAAATATGTATCCGGAAAATTATCAAAACTTTATTACTTATGTATATAAAGCTGGAAATACTCATGAGTTAAGTCTCGAAATAGGTCTTCAAAAAACAGATAATTATTATCAAATATATAAAAAAATTAGTTGTGATAAAAAGGGACACCCTAATATCTTAAGAGAAGGATATTATAATGACCCATACACAGAATCTTTAAAAGATATTTTAGAGTATTTCAATAGTGTTTCTAATTATCAAAAATTGATTAAAGAAATAAATGATATAACCAAGCATTTCATAAATAGATTCTTAGGTATAAGTACGGAAGATTATCTTAATGAAGAAATTATAGATATATTTGGTATAGAACGAATAAAAATGGAATATCCAAATAGAGTTAAAAGTTTAGATAAATTCATGATTGGTAAAAGCAAAGTACGAAAAAGAGTTAAATAATATAAAAATGGTTTATAATTATTTAAATTATGAACTGAATTCAACTCAATTTCACTTTTTAAACTATCACTAAAATCTTGACAATTTTAAGTTTATACTGTATTATAAACCCAATTAGAAAGGGGTATATTATGAAATTAACTGATATTACTTACTATGATTTATTAACTAAGTACCATAATAAAGATAATTTAGAAGATATAGTATTTGATACACAATATCCAAAAGTGGAAAGTAAAACTGATTTTGGAATTGTTTTTGGTGGAATTTCTATGATACCTTATAGAGTTCAAGAAGCCTTAAGATTATATAATGAAGAATTAATCGATAAATTAGTTTTAACTGGAGGTATTGGATTTTTAAATAAAGATAGAAAAACACCTGAAGCTTTAAAGATGAGGGAATATTTATTAAATCATAGTGTACCTGATAGTGATATAATAGTTGAAGGAAAATCGAGAAGTACTTACGAAAACATTGATTTATTTTTACAAATATTAAAAAATCAATATAATTTAGATGATACTTCTTTCGCTTTAATAACCTCAGACTTTCACATTAGAAGATGTCTTTTAATGGTTAGAAAATTATTAGATAATGATGCCTTACTTTGTGGATGTGGCGCTAAAGATAATATTACGGATATAAATTCTTGGTATAAAAACTCTTATGGTAAAAGATTAATATTAAAAGAAGCCCTTTTATTATGTCATTATGCAAAGAAGGGAATTATTGATAATTTAGATATTAAACTAACAAGATAAATTAAATAATATAAAAACCTATAGCAATTAAGTTATAGGTTTTACTTTTATAAAGATGGTTTATAATTATCTAAACTATGATCAGGATTTAGACTATCTATTTCTGTCTTTAAACTTGCAGTATCATTTTTGGCGGTATCAAGCATTCTTCGAGAATTATCTAAAACTATTTCATCATTTAAATTTAAAAATTCAACGACATCTACTTGATGAGCTAAAACATCTTCTCTTATTTCAGATAAAAAAGGTAATAAATATTTTAAAAATTCATCATTAGGATTTTCTTTATATCTTTTTAATCCTTCAGAAATAGCTTGAAATAATTTGTTATTAATTCTCACAAGCGGATCCGCTAAAAGTTCAAGATTTTTGGTTTCTTTATCCATTGTAACCTCCCTATTCTAATTATAACAACATTTTTTAGAGAAGTAAATTTAAGGAAACTTATTATGTCAAGTAACTTAACAATTTTTTATCTTGTCTTTTTTGGTAATTTAATTATAATAATTATATAGGTGATTTAAGTGTTAAATGAAGAAATATTAAAAACTTTAGAAGATGGGAAACTTATAATTATTCCTACCGATACGGTCTATGGGATATCTTGTGATGCCACCAATACAAAGGCTATAAAGAAGGTAAATGAAGCTAAAGAAAGAAAGGATGCTAAACCTTTACTTATCTTAGTAAGCGATGAAGAAATGCTCAAGAAATATACGAAAGACATAACCCCTTTAGAAGAAAAGATTATGCATAAGTTTATGCCTGGTAAACTTACGATGTTATTTAAGAAAAATGAACTTTTAAGTGATGAACTTACCGCCGGTTCGCCTTATATTGCCATAAGAATACCTGATTATAAAGAACTTTTAGAACTAATTAAAAAGTTTAATAAACCATTAGTTTCTACTAGTGCTAATATTACAGGTAGTGATGTTGTTGCCAGTCTAGATAATTTAGAAAGTAAATTAAAAGAAAAAATCGCTTATATTTATGATATAGGTCCTCTTAATACAAACCCTTCTACTTTATTAAAAGTTGAAGATGAAAAAATAATTATTTTAAGAGAAGGCGAAGTAGCAACTAAGATAAAAAATGTATTTAAAGAATACTTAAAATAGCAAAAGATTTGGACCAAACCAAATCTTTTAATTTTAAACTATCTCACTATCTATTAATTTAAGAAGTATTTGTTTTCTTCTTCTCCCTCTTACATCACTAAATAACTCTAAATCAATCATTTCCCATATTGGTACCCATCCCCCAATAAGAAAGATTTCTTTCCATATTTCATTAGTTATTCTAAAAGACATAAAGATAAAGAAAACTCCTAAAATTAATAAAAGTATTTGTAAAATATTATTTTTAACATGGCTTTTTAAAGTATTAGTATATTCTTCTTTAAAAGCCTCAGATAACATTTCTTTGTATTTTATCTTCGTCTTACATTTATTATTAATAATAATTTTTACTTTATCATCTTTTCTTACAAATTCACATTTTTTAATTAAATACTCTAATAAATCATTAGATATTTTATCACTATCATATTTTTCAATAATATCACTTTCATTAATTAAATCAATTTTTATAATCTTTTCCATCATTACCTCTAGTTATATTATAACATAAGTTATTTTTATTAAATAGGTAATATTAATTTTTGATTTAAAGATAAATTGTTACTAGTTAAATTATTAAGTCTTTTTATTTCATCAACAGTAGTTTTATAAGTCCTAGCTAAACTATATAAAGTATCACCTTTTTGCACAGTATAAATAATGGTGTTTTGATTATTATCACTTGGAATAGTTAGAACTTGACCAATACTTAAAGTATTATTACTTAAATTATTGGCTTTTTTAAGTTCATCTACTGTTACATTAAATTTATTGGCTATACCATACAAGGTATCACCTTTCTCCACAATATATGTATTAGCACTATTATTTAAAGTTTCTTTTACTTTTAACTTTTGACCAATAGATAAAGAATCACTTGTTAAGTTATTCAATTCTTTTAATTCATTAACTGATAAATTATATTTCTTAGCAATACCATATAAAGTATCGCCACTTTTAACGATATATTCATCAGTATTAGCACTTTCATTTTCTTTAGGTATTTTTAAACTTTCCCCAATACTTAAAGAATTGTCTTTTAAGTTATTAGCATTTTTAAGTTCATCAACGGAAATACCAAATTTTCTAGCAATACCCCATAGTGTATCTCCTTTTTGGACAATGTAATAATCCCCACTTCCGGTATTGGTATAAGGAACACCGATGTATTCGGCCACAGCTTTTACTACTGCTTCCGCCAAGTCTTCATAATCATTTTTAATTTGACTAACATCATCTCCGGTAGAATCCGCAAAACCATATTCCACAATTATAGACTCATTATTAGGAGTATCTCTTAGAATATAATAATAGTCTTTGGCAGGATTACTTGGAAGTCTTCTTTGATAATACTTTCTTACATTTTGTCCGGCTTTTTCTAATTCTGTCGCTATTCTTTTAGATAAAGCATCACTATTTCTTAAAGAATAAATAACTTCGGCACCATCTCCACCACCAGAGTTGATATGATTAGATATTAATATTACATCATTACCATTTCCATAAAAGCTTTGAACTCTTTTAGGCCTTGTATTAGGATCTAGGGTTTCATCAGTAGTTCTTGTCATTGCACTATCAATTCCTAAATCATCAAATCTTTTTTTCATATACTGACTTATCTTTAAAGTATAATCTTTTTCTCTTATACCATTACTACTAGTACCCGGGTCCGAACCACCGTGTGCAGGAATAGGAAAAGTCCAAAAATATCATTATTTCTTAAAATTCAATGTTCCATTCTATTTCTATA
>CANRGQ010000056.1 GCA_947630195.1 uncultured Bacilli bacterium | reverse complement strand
AAAATATTTTCTTTGAAAAAATTTAAAGAAACTTTTTGATTAAAAAAATCATCCATAATAATTACTACTTTCTATATTAGTATTATTATACCAAAAAAGAATTCCGTTAGGAATTCATAGAATGAAAAATTTTATTTTTCATTTTTCTTGAAACTCTCTCATATTCTTCTAAATTATAATTAGGTTTAATTCCTAAAAAGAGAAGTTTTTGATAATCTTCTTTTAAATTAACTAAATTAAACTTTAACATTTTATCAATAATATCTAAAGTTTTGTCAGAATCATTTTGATAAGATTTATAAAGTTCAATGGCAATCATATAAGCTGGTAAATAGATATAAGCATCCCCAATTATATCTTCCATACTTAAGTTAAAATCATCTTCACTAATATCTAACTTTTGCGTCATATTCCAAAGCTCATAACTATTCTTAAATTTTTCTTTTTCATTTTTCATAATATTTATTAAATCCGTAAGACTATAACCTTGATCAACTTTTTTATTAAAACAACCCATGGCATATAAATAAACTGTTTTATCTTTAGTTAAATTATAGTAATAATCTAAGACTAATAACTCCATAAAAAGAGGTATTATTTCACTAAAGTAATTATCAATATTGTATTTGTAATTAGTACTAATAGCAACCACATGTCCATATTCATGAACCATACTAGCTAAATCGGTAATATTTTTACTCTGATATATTTTAACAAAGTATTCATCTAAATAACTAACGGGAATAGTAAAAGCTCTAGAATCATATTTTTCTTTATATTTTTGAAAACTTAAATGGTTATCTATATTTTGGAAATTCTTTCTAAAAGTCTCATATATATTGCCTCCCAAAGATTTATAAAAATCATGGGTTAAGGTAATTAAATCATTTTTAGTAAAATTAATTCTTTGTAAATGTTCATTGGGATAAACAAAGATGCCATTTGCCAAATCATTAAAATCCGTTAAGTCATCCCAAAGATATGATAAGGGATAAAGATAGCTTTTGGCTAAACGATACATTTTTAAATAATCATCTTTGGGCTTATGTTCATCAAAATCAAAATCAATATAACTTTTA
This sequence comes from uncultured Bacilli bacterium, assembly GCA_947630195.1. Lineage (GTDB taxonomy): Bacteria > Bacillota_I > Bacilli_A > RF39 > UBA660 > SIG200. The sequence continues at coordinate 7,025 of CANRGQ010000056.1, read as the reverse complement.
AGTAAAAAAATATCATTATCGATTACCTTTAGTAATTCCGGATTTTTTTCTTTACTTTTGGCTTCATATAAACTTCTTAAACATCTTTTAAAATCTTTACTTGTCCAAATATAACTAGCCATTAAAATCACCTTGGTTAAATACTTTAACATAACTTTTAGATAATTACAACATAATATTATAGTGTAAAAAAATTACATTTATTTAAAAAATGTTGTATATTTTTTACATTTAATATATAATGTTAATGGAGGGAATTTTATGTTAAAGAAAATAAAATTAGATAATTATACAACATTTATAAGTCCAACGGAGATTGATTTTACCGCTTCTAACTATAAGTTTTTAGAGAGTGAAAATGTTGGTAGTAATAAGATATTAAAAGGTTGCTTATTAGTAGGAGAAAATGCTTCAGGAAAAACCAATATTTTAAAAAGCATAACTTTTTTACTTGATTTATTATTTTCTAATAATGAAATCGATTTTATATCTAAACTATGCTTTTATACACCAAAACCAACTTATAAAATAGAATATACATTTATGGAAGAAGGGAAAGAAATAATTTATTTAATTGAATTAGATAAAGAAGGTATTGTTTCCGAAAAACTAACATTTGATAGTCTAGTTATATTAGAAAGATTAGGTAATACTGCTAAATTCAATTTAAATGAAGAAAAAATATTTAATAATCTTTCCAATAAATTATTATTTTTAAGAAGAATATATTTCGATACTAATTTTTATGGTGATGAAATTCTAAATAAATGGTATTCATATATGAAAAATTCTATTTATATAAATTGTTATAGTAGAAAAATCCGTACTTACGCTGATAATAATTTGCTATCAGTTCATGAATATTTAAAAAATAATTCGGCAAAAGAGATAAATGATTTTTTAGATAAAATAAATTATAACCAAAATATAGAATATGAAGAATTTCCTAATGCCACTAGTGAAAATAACAAAATTATTTCTTTTAATAAAAAAGGTACTAATGTAAGTATTCCCGAAAACTTAGAATCAACAGGAAATAGAACTCTTATTGAATTAATTCCATCATTCTTATACGCTGTAAATAATGAATGTATGTTAATTATTGATGAATTTAGCAGTGGTTTTCATAATGAATTAGAAGAATGTTTAATAAAATATTTCTTTCATTATGCTAAAAATTCCCAAATGTTTTTTACAACTCATTCCACAAATGTTTTAAACAACACTTTATTAAGACCAGATCAAATTTATTCTGTTTATTTTGATTCTAAAAAGGGTACCTTAGTGGAAAGATTTTCTTCTAGTATGCCTAGAGAATCTCAAAACATTGAAAAGATGTATTTAAATGGAGTATTTAATGGAATGCCTAGATACAACAAAATCTTTAAAGATTAACTTTAAAAGAAATATTGGTACGGTATTAATTGTGGTAGAAGGAGCCAAAGATGAGTTTGAGTTATTAAAACATATCTTTAGAGATGTCTTACATTATAATTATATAGAGAAAAGTCGTAATCAAAAGAATTTTAAAAATTATGATGAATTTATTATGAAAGGAAATGAAAATTCCCGAGTAATAGTTATAAATGCTAAAAATTCTAATTTATCCTCAATTAAAAAAGATAAAGAATATCTTAATGAAATTTATAAAAGATTATATGAAGAATATAGTATTGATACTAAAAATATTAATGTATATTTTTTGTGGGATAGAGATAATAACTCTAATCCTCAAGATATTACAAAAAATTTATTAGGTATCTTAGGTAATTCTTTAGAAAATAAAGATGGAGAAATGAATGGATTACTTTTACTTAGTTATCCATCTTTAGAATCATATCTAATTTCTAATTTTGTTAAAGATTATCTATTTTTAAAAGATAAAAATTTAAAAAATTATATTAAAAGTAAAGGTTATAAAATAAATAAAATAGATAAGCATACGATTTTAAAAGCTACAAAGATGATGTTTAAGTCTTTATTAGATTTAGGTATAACTGAATATGATTTAGATGATTTCTCTAAAACATCTTTAGATATTTTTAATAAAGAAGAAGACATTTATAATAAAAGAAAATATTATAATTTATTATCTTTAATTTCCATAATGTTATTAGATTTAAATATTATAACTATTAAAGATAGCTAAATTATAGTATAATATTATTGATAAACACCAAAGAATGTGTTTACCGAGAAGATCTTATGACTGCCTTATTATTAAGGCGGTTGTTTTTGTTTAATATTAAAAATTTGCAAATAACAATAATTTAATATATAATTTAGGTGTGGTGATGAGTATGCAAATTGATAAAGTAGCAGAACCAATTATGGCTATAAGAATTAGTCAATATCCAATTGATAATAAGAGTGAGTTTTTACTACTAGGAAGAAGTAATGTGGGTAAAAGTAGTTTTATTAATACTTTAATTGAAAGAAAGAATTTTGCGAGGACTTCTTCTAAACCTGGAAAAACGCAAACTTTAAATTTTTATTTGGTTAATGATAATTTTTATTTAGTAGATGTTCCCGGTTATGGGTTTGCGAGTGTCTCAAAAGATAGACAAAAGAAATTTGGCATTATGATTGAAGATTATATTGCTTCTAGAGAAAATTTAAAACATGTTTTTTTACTGATTGATTATAGACTCAAACCAACGGAAGATGATATTTTAATGTATAATTTTTTAAATTATTATAATTTACCAGTTACTATTGTGGCTACGAAATATGATAAAGTAACCAAAAATGGACGCGTAAAACAAGATAAAATAATTAAAGAAACATTAAAATTAACAAATGATAATAGTTTTATTCCTTGGTCTACTATTACGAAAAAAGGAAGAAGCGAAGTATTAGATATTATATCTAGTTATTTAAGTTAAGAGGTTAGGATGAATAATAAGGGATTTACATTAATTGAATTATTAGGAGTTATAGTACTTTTAGGGGTCATTACGGCCATTGCAGTTCCATCCATAAGTGGTATTAGCCATTTAATTCAAAAAAATATGCTCGAGAAAAAGATTGAACTTATGGAAGAGGCCGCTATTCTTTTTGGAGAAGATATTAAAGGCTCAATTATTAATAGTGATAAACATTACAAAGAATATGCTTGTAAAAGTTTTTTGGTAAGTGATTTAGTTCCCGAATATTTATCTAAAGATAATGAAAATAATTGTTTAAGTGAAGAAAATAATGAAGGTGGATGTATAGTTGATCCAACGGATAAAGAAAAATTTTTAGATTTAGAAGAAGTTATAATTTATTATAAAAATAAAAGAATTTATGCTAAAATAGATACTTCAAATGAGATTACTTGTGAGTAGAAGGTGATTTATGAAAACGGTTTGTTTAATTGGAAAACCTAATGTTGGTAAAAGTAGTATATTTAATCGGCTTATAAATGAAAAAAAGGCGATTATTTTAAGTGAACCTGGAATTACGAGAGACCGTATTTATGGCATTGTAAATTATCAAAATAAAAAATTTAGTTTAATTGATACGGGTGGTATTCATGGCGAAGATGATGATTTTAATAAAGATATTTTAATGCAAGCAGAACTGGCTATAACGGAAGCCGATACCATTTTATTTGTGGTTGATGGTTTGGACGAAATAACGGATGCTGATAAAAAAATTCGCAATATGCTTAAAAAAAGTGGCAAAGAAGTCATCGTTTTAGTTAATAAAATTGATAATGAAAAAAGAAAAGATTTAATTTATGCTTATTATGAATTAGGTTTTGAAACTGTTTTAGGAGTTTCAGCGGAACATAATTTAGGTTTTAAAGAACTACTTAATATTCTTACTAAAGATATAGATATTAAAGAAGAAAATGAAGAAGATATTGTTAAATTTTGTTTTATAGGAAGACCCAATGTTGGAAAAAGTTCTTTAATTAATGCCTTATTAAATGAAGAAAGAGTTATTGTAAGTGATGTGGCTGGAACCACAAGAGATTCTGTAGATACAAGACTAACCTATGATAAAAAAGATTATATTGTTATTGATACGGCCGGGATGCGAAAAAAAGGACGTATTTATGAAAATATTGAAAAATATAGTTTAATGCGCAGTATGAAAGCAATCGACAGGAGTGATGTCTGTATTTTAGTCATTGATGCTAAAGAAGGAATTATTGAACATGATAAACATATTTTATCTTACGCTATTGAAGCTGGTAAAGGTATAGTTATCTGTGTTAATAAATGGGATACAGTAAAAGACCCTAATGAAGATATTAAAAGATGGAAACAAGAATTAGAAGTATATTTTAAATTTGTTCCTTATATTAATTTTGTCTTTACTTCAGCTTTAACCAAAAAAAGATTACATACTTTAATGCCCGAAGTAATTAAAGCTTATGAAAATAATCGTAAAGTTATTAAAACAAATCTTTTAAATGATGTTATAACCGATGCCGTATCATTACATGAACCACCTTCATATAAAGGTAAAAGATTAAAAATCTATTTTGTAAGTCAAACAGATAGTAAACCTCCTAAATTTACTTTTAATGTCAATAGTAAAAATTTAGTACATTTTAGTTATGAAAGATATTTAGAAAACAAATTACGAGAGTCCTTTGATTTAGAAGGGACCCCAATAATCTTACAATTCAAAAATAAAAGTGATAAATAAAACACTTTTATTTTTTTATGGGTGAGAGGAATAATAGGGGCCCCCTTTGGTAGGGAAAGGTGACAAGAAAAAATAGAATGAAGGAGTTGGCGAGGGAAAAAACATTAGTTCGAAAAAGAGAGAGAGGGAATAAGAAAAAGAGTGGGGGTGGAGGTGAGGAAGAAAAAAATACAATGTTGTTAACAGTAATAGCAGTAGCAACATTTGCGTATTTTAGTTTATCATTAGGTAATTCTAGTAGTTCAACAACAGTAACGGCAGGAACAGAAAAAATACCAACATTAACATTAGAAACAGGAGCAGCAAATTTAGAAATGAAGTTAACCGCCGCTGATATGGCACATTTTAGTGAAGAAAAAACATATTATGCAGTAACGAATAAAAATTCCCATTCACAAGATACTGGTGGTTATTATGATACAACCGCTTCAGCTGATACAACTGCATCAATTGGTAAGTTAACAATTGATGAACCTGGTACAACAACTTATGATTGTACTGTAACCATTACAATTACTGAAGATGATGATCCAATGATTGATGCACTAGCTCAACATGAAGGCGAAGGTATTTTAGTTTTAAATGGTCCAAGTGTTGGTGGAAGTAGTGACACAAAAACTATTGATTTAGCTAATTTTGAAACTGATTATACAGCTCCAATAACAATTAATACTACTTTAAATAGTTCAAACACTTCGAGGGCATACACAGCTCAATTATCATTAAAAAACACAACTGCAGAACAAAATTATTTACAAGATAAAGAGTTAAATCTTACTATTGAAACTTCAGCTACATGTGACATTCATAAGGATGCTGAATAATTAAAAGAGAAGAAGTATTATCTTCTTTTTTTGACTCATTTTAAAGAATTGCATTAGCTTTTCTTTAAAATGAGTTTTTAGTTTAAAGAATAAAATACTCCAAAATTAGGAAATAAAATACTCCAAAATTAGGAAATAAAATACTCCAAAATCAGGAAATAAATGTTGCTGTTTTTAAAAAGATGTTTTATAATATAGAGGAAATGGAGTTGAATAAATCATGAAATATTATAAAAGAATATTAGATGATGAAATAAAAGATAAACTAACATTTATGGGAGCCGTTTTAATTAAAGGACCAAAATGGTGTGGTAAAACAACTAGTGCTAAAAGAATTGCTAAAAGTGTTTTGGAAATGCAAGATACTGATAATGAGGAAAATTATATAAAAATTGCTAATAATAAACCATCAATATTATTAGAGGGAGATAAGCCAAGATTAATAGACGAATGGCAAATGGCTCCAAAACTTTGGGATGCAGTTAGGTACTCAGTTGATAGAATTGGTCTTCCTGGTCAATATATTTTAACTGGTTCGGCAACTCCAACTGAAAATAGCACAGCTCACTCTGGCACAGGTAGATTTGCCATAATAACTATGAAACCTATGACACTTTTTGAAAGTGGTGATTCAAATGGTAAGATATCATTAAAAGATATTTTAGAGGGGAAAAGAGATATAGATGGTATAAAATCATCTTTATCTTATGAAGATATTGCTTATTTAATATGTCGTGGAGGATGGCCTAGTTCATTATTAGTTCCAAAAGAAAAAGCTACAGAAATTGCTAAATATTATATTGAAGTGTTATGTAATACAGATATTTCTAAGGTCGATGGTGTAAAGAGAAATCCTTTGCTTGCTAGAAAAATCTTGCGTTCTTATGCAAGAGAAGTATCAACTATCAATTCTGATGAAACAATTTTTAATGATGTAAAATCTAATTACAAAGATGTATCAGATAAAACTATTAAGAATTATATAGAGGCATTTGAAAAGTTATATGTTATTGAAGAAATAGAAGCTTGGAATCCTAATATTAGAAGTAAGACATCTATTAGAACAAGTCCCAAAAAAAGTATGATAGATCCATCTTTAGCAGCTTCAGCTTTGGGATGCAGTCCAAAAGATTTAATGTTAGATTTTAATACATATGGTTTATTATTTGAAAATTTAGTTAATAGAGATTTAAGTGTTTATGTTAGTAAATTATCAGGAACTTTAAATTATTATCGTGATAGATTTGGATTAGAGTGTGATAATGTTATTCATTTTAATAATGGTAAGTATGCTTTAGTAGAAACGAAACTAGGAATAAATCAAATTAAAGAAGCAGAAAAACATTTATTAACTTTAAAAGAATTAATATTAACTAAACAACCACGGTTAGGAGAACCAGAATTTTTAATGATAATAACTGGAACAGATATTGCATATACAACCGAAGAAGGAGTAATGGTAGTACCAATAGGATGTTTAAAAGATTAGAAGGAACAGTGAGAAGAACTGTTCTTTTTTATTATAGATAAAATTTAATAGAGGCCCCCTTTGGTAGG
>CANRGQ010000055.1 GCA_947630195.1 uncultured Bacilli bacterium | reverse complement strand
ATTCCTTACGACCTTTCTTACGACGATTATTAATAATCTTTGTACCTTTACGAGCAAAGAATCCGTGCTTTTTAGCTTTTTTGCGATTATTTGGTTGATATGTTCTTTTCATGTATTCCACCTCTTTCTTTCAGTAAGCGTCCTTATTATAATATTAAAAAGAGGATAATGTCAAGAAAATAAAGGAATTTTACTCATATCACTTACATCTTTTTAATTTTATTTGATTACTTTCTAAAATTATATCTTCGGTATTACAAAATTCTTTTAAAAGTGGTGTATAACAATATGGTATATTTTTTAAAAATGAAATATCAGAAACTTTTTCTAACTTAGGAGCATATAAATATTTGGTTATTTCAAAAAATTGTGGATAAGATATAGATATAAGATTAGGAAGGATAGCTGTTTCTACTTTAGAACATCCTAAAATATTACCAAAAATATAGTAAACATCAGGCAGATATAAGATTTTAATTTCCTCTATATTATATAAAAAATGTTCACATATATATTTTAAAGAAGGAAGACTTATAACTTCTAAACATTTATTATCACTCATAAAGTTTTTGCCTATTGATTCTAACTTAGGCATATTTATCTTTTTACAAATAATATTAGAACATAAAAAATTTCGATCAGTCGAAACTAAAGAGGGAAAATTTGTTGTTTCTAATTCTTTATTATACATCATAAAATTTTTTTCTACTGTTTCTAACATAGGCATATCTAATTTTTTACAATCAATATTAAAATATAAAAAATCATTTTTAATAGTTTCACATTTTGGTAAAGAAATGTCTTCTATAATTCTATTGGATGTTAAAAAATTATTGCCAATGAAAGTTACATTTGGAAAATAAAGGTATTTTAATTTTAAATTATTATGTAAAAAGTCATCAGTTATAGTTTCACATTTTGGTAAAAATATTTCTTCTAAATCTCGGTTTGCTTTCATAAAATTAGAACTTATCTTTTTAACATTAGAAAGATATATTTTTTGACATATTTGATTATATAATAAATAATTTTTCTTTATTTCTTTAACATAGGAATTATCAACCATAATAATGTTGTTATCTTTATCTAAATTAATTGTTATTATAAATCCATCTTCATTATATATTAATAATTCCTTATAATCTTTTTTATTTGTTATTGTAATTTTTTTTATTTTACCTAAGCTAGGGATAAACCCATCATTTTCGCTAGTATAACTTTCAATTTTTTTAGTTTCTAAATTTAAAATAAAATAATCAAAAATAAGATACTTTTCTTTAGGATATTTCTTAACATTACCATCATTTTTAATTATTATATTATCAGGACAGTAATAAACATTATCTATTTCAAGATTATATTTATAAAATTTACCATCTCTCGCTCTAACATAACCATCTATTTCAAAATTAGAACTTTTAATTTCTTGTTTTAAACCATAGTATTTAGCAAAAGACGCTGTTAAACCTTCTACTATATTATCTAAATTATTGGAAAAAGTACTATCCGGATTATTGACATGATGATTATAGCGATTTTTAATAGATAATCTATGAGATACAGTTCGATCAAATTGAATACTTAAGATGCTTGTGCCATAGGCATCTTGTCTTTGGGGATTAGGAAAGTTTTCTCTTTTAATATCTAAAACATTCTTTTTAACTGCAAAGAAGACATGACATCTTTCTAATCTTCCGCCATTAAAAGTACATAACTCTTCACCTTTAGCATAATACTTTTTAAACTTTTGAATATCTTCTTCACTCTTACACTCATATAAATCATATCCAACTGATTCGAGTAATTCTTTAGGGGACTTTAAATCTTTTTCAATTTTCTCTTGCTTTGACTCATCTGTTAAACTATAGATGAATTCTTTAAAATTATATCGTAAACCATTATTATATAAATCTTTATATAAACTATGACTTTCATTAAAATGACTAGTTAAAAGATTAAGCATTTTGCCAGGTGTTTCTAAAATACTAGAAAAGTTATCTCTAATATAATGCATCATTTCTTCACCATATTTTTTCTTAATTATTTTAAGTTCATCCATATTAGTCCCTCTTTTTAACTTTAATAGTTAACTATTTTATAACTAAAATGTGGAAAAAACAATGAATATATGAATTATTAACACTTATAAGTTTTTAAATTGTTTATAAATATCATAGGATAACCTAGGTAGTTCCTATATAAATTAAGTTTTCAACATTGTTAACACTCCTAAATAAATTATTAACATGTTGATAAGTTAAAAAGTTAACAAAAAAATGTTGAAAATGTTGATAACTTTGTGTATGATAGATTTTATCAAAGAAAATTAGGTGGAAAACTTGTGGATAACTATTAACATTGCAAATTATTCTTTTATTAAATTTGGTTTAATGTTACAATTATTTTGGGATAGGTATGATAGCGGGGTGAGGTAAGTTGAAAACTCAAGATGTATTTAAAGATTTGTTAAAAGAACTTGAACAAGATGTAAGTCCAACTTCTTTTGCCACCTGGTTTAAGGGTTTAGAACTTATCAGTATGGATGACAAAGATATTGTTATCAAAGTACCTTTAGCGATTCATAAACAAATACTTAAATTACAATATATAGATTTACTTAATGATACTTTATATTCCTTAACCGGAATTAATTATAATTTTAAATTTTTAACTGATGAAGAAATCCAAGAAGAAAATAATAAAACTTTAGAAGAAGCAATTGAGGAAGAATATCAAACAATCGAGTGGAATACTAATTTAAATCCTAACCTTAATTTTGATAATTTTGTAGTGGGAGAATCCAATAGACTTGCTTTTATTTCCGCAATGAATGTGGCTCAAGCTCCAGGAACAACGCGAAATCCTTTATTTATATATGGAAGAAGTGGTCTTGGCAAAACCCATTTAATGCATGCTATCGGCAATTATATAACGGAACATTCAAATAAAAAGGTTTTATATACAACAAGTAGTGATTTTCGGGATGAATACACAGGTATTTCCAAAATGGAAAATGGAAAAGAAAGTCTGCAATATGCGAATAACTTTAAAAATAAATATCGGAATGTTGATGTTTTAATCATTGACGATATTCAGTTTTTAGTGGGGGCAGAGAAAACCCAACAAGAATTTTTCCATACTTTTGAGGCTTTAAATCAAGCCAATAAGCAGATAATTATTTCTAGTGACAGGAGTCCTGACGATTTAAAAAAAATTGAGGAAAGACTGCAGAGCCGCTTTGCCTGGGGACTTCCGGTAGATATTTGTCCTCCGGAATTTGAACTTCGATGCGAGATAATTAAACAGAAATTAAAAAACTCCTCCATAAAAGATAAGATAAATAAAGATGTTATCGAATATATTGCTAATGCTTGTCCTAATGATGTAAGACACATTGAAGGGACAATTAATAGATTACTTGCTTATACCGCGATGATGGCCCCCGAAGTTATCAACTTAGATTTTGCGGTTGAAGCCTTAAAGGATTATGTAAGTACCAATATATATCAAGAAAATACTATATCACATATTCAAAAAGTGGTGGCGGATTACTTTAAAATAACCGTTGATGATTTAAAAAGTAAAAGAAGAAGTAATAATATTGCAAGACCCAGACATATTGCCATGTACTTATGTCGGATAGAAACGGAAGAAAATCTTGCCAAAATTGGTTTAGAATTTGGTGGCAGAGACCATTCTACAGTTGTAGCTAGTTGTGAGAAAATCAAAAATGATTTAAAAAATAATCATAATTTAGATAACTTGTTAAAAGATATTAAATCAAAGTTATAAACAATTTTAGAAAAATAACCGAATTTAAAAGGTATTTATAAAGAATTAACAATTATCAACATTTTAAACACTATAATAACAATAATAATATTAATAATAATAAAAAGAAAGAAGGAAGAATTTATGAAATTTGTTATTGATAAGAACATTTTACTTGAAGCTTTAAGCAATGTTACCAAAGCAATTGGAACTAGAACTACTATTCCAATACTTAATGGAATTAAGTTTGAACTAACCGAAGATGGTTTAAGTTTAATGGCCAGTGACTCTGAACTTACGATAAGAGAAATTATTTCTAGTAAAGAAATTAAAAAGATAGAAAGTACGGGAAAAATTATTATTCAAAGTAAGTTTATCTTAGATATTATAAGAAAGATGCCATCTGATGTTATTTCTTTTGAAACCGAAGATGAAACAAAAATTAAAATTTATACTGACAATAACGAATATAGTTTAAATTGTTATGATATTAATGATTATCCTCATATATCTTTAGAAGAAAGTAAGGAACCAATTGTTATTAAAAGTGAGGCTTTAAAAAGTATTATTAACGAAACGGTTTATGCCGTATCTACGCAAGAAGTAAGGCCTTTATTAACAGGGATTAACTTAAAAATCATTGGAGACACTCTAGAATGTATTGCCACTGATTCTTATCGTTTAGCCAAGAAAAATGTTAAGTTAGATAAAATTGTTAATAATACCGTTAATATTGTTATTCCCGGAAGAAATATTAGTGAGTTAGAAAAAATGTTAAGTGATGATGAAGAAGTAGTAATGCACATCTTTAATAATAAGATATTATTTAAATATAAAAATATTGAATTTCAAACTAACTTATTAAGTGGAACATATCCAGATACTAGTCATTTTATTCCTAATGATTTTGCTTATATGATTAATTTAGATTTAAAATCATTTAATGATGCGGTTGATAGAGCTAGTCTTCTTGCTCAAAGTAAAGATAAAAATATAGTGAGAGTATTAATTGATGGAAAAATAATGACTATATCATCAAGTGCCTCTGAAATAGGTAAAACCGAAGAAAAATTAAATATTGAGTGTAGTAATAAAGAAAAATTAGAAATTGCTTTTTCTTCAAGATATATGCTTGAGGCTTTAAAAGTAATAAAAGATGATAATATTTTATTACTTATTAATAGTGATGATAAACCTATTTTAATTAAGTCTGTGGAAGATGAATCTTTAATTGAACTTATTTTACCAGTTAAGACTTATTGATTAAAACAAAATTATATGCTATACTAAATTTTCAAAAGAAGGAGAAAGTATTATGAACGAAGATAAAAAAATACAAACATTAAGAATGGAAAAATTAGATACCGATTATTTAGAAGAAAGATTAGAATATAAAAGATTTTTAGAAGAATTAGTATCTAAATATAATGATTATTATCATAAAATTAATAATTGTTATTTAAATAATAACGATATTCGCTTTAATTTTATTACATATCGTTATGATAAAATTAAAGATTATATTACTAATTTTTTGAATAGTTATAATCTTGGTAAAATAGAGAGAGTTAGTTGTATTAACAAAGCTTTTCCGGAAGGTAATGAAATAATTATTAAATTTAACTCTAAATGTACGAATAAAGATTTACTAACAGCCATTTGGAGTGAAGTTCAAATGTTAGAATATTATACTAAAAAAGTAGGGGAAGTAAGAGAAGATTATTTAAGTTTTATTAAAAGAGAAGAAGAAAGATATCAATCATTGTTAAGTAGAGAAGCATATGTTTATTATGTTAAAAATATTATTTATTTTAACCAAAATTATATGGGCTATATTCCTCAAAATATAATATATCGAATAGTTCAAATGTTAGAAAAAAATTATTATTTTAAAGATAAAGATGGAAACTATAATCGAGAACTTTATGTTAAAGGCTTAAAAGACTTAGGATTATCTAGAGAATATATTGCTGAACTAACGGGTTATACTCCAGAAATGATGGATGAATATTATCCAAATATACCTAAAAATAGATAAAAGGACTTTAAAATTAGTTCTTTTTTTAAACTTTTTTATATTTACGTCGTTCGTTCGACAAATTTTTTAACTTTTGTATGCTATAGTAGACCTTAAATTTTTTTAAGGAGGAAATTTTATGAATAATTATTTAATTACCAAAAATACGGTAGCAGTCTCAAAAAAAGAAAGAAAAACCATCATTTATGATGAAGATGAAATTAAATATCTTAATGCCAGTTTTAAAAAAGTATTAGAATTTAATTGCAATTATTATGGTAGTAGTTTAGAGGGAAGGATTGAATGTGCTAAAAGTATATTAAATATTAAATACCGAGTTCCGATTATTATCGATGAAAATAATAACTTAGTATTTATGCAACTAGGTTCTCCAAGACAGCCTGAATGTTTATTTTTAAATGTTAACAAAATAATTAACTATGAAGAAGTAAATGGTAAGTTAGAGATAAATTGTCCTAATAACTATGTTTTTTACTCTGATTTATCCAAAAAGAGTTTTGAAAAATTAATTTTGTTATGTTTGAAATTAAATAACACTTTAAATTCCCGAAAAATGATAAATTTTGTTTAAAATATCGTTGTTTTGTGTTATAATTATAAGTAGGTATAGGTGTACTTAACATACCATTTTATTAAAATAAATTCAAAAGAAGGGCTAATTATGAAAATTAACTTTTTAAAACTTCATAATTTTCGAAATTACGAAAAGATAAAATTAGATTTTAGTGATCATTTGAATATCATCTATGGTAAAAATGGTGTTGGTAAAACTAATTTAGTCGAAGCAATCTATGCTTTATCGATAACGAAGTCTTTCAGAACTAATAATGACCGACTTTTAATAAAAAATGGCTGTGATAGTATCAAAATAGAAGGTGAAGTAGAGGACTATACTAAAAATAATTACGAAGTTGTAATCAGTAAAGATGGGAAAAAGGTCAAAATTGATAATAAAACAATTTTAAAAATTAGTGATTATATATCGAATATTAACATTGTTTTATTAGATCCAGTGGAACAAAATATATTTACAGATTCCCCCAGTAATCGCCGCAAATTATTAAATATTGAAATAAGTAAATTAAAAAAAGATTATATTATTTATTTGAATAATTATAATAAGGTGTTAAAACAACGAAATTTTTATTTAAAAGAATGTTATATTAATGGCAATACTAGTCGCGAATATTTAGATATTTTAACTAGGAAACTAGTTAATTATGGTTTAAAAATCTATGCGATTCGTGAGGATTTTATTAAGAAAATTAACGATTATATAACTGATTATTATAAAAAAATCTTTGGAATAGGGGAGTTGAAAGTTAAATATATATCTGATTATGACAAGACGGATGAAGAAATTATCGAAAGATATAACAAAAATTATAATAGAGAAGTTGTGATGGGAAAAAGTTTATATGGCATCCATCACGATGATTTAATTTTTTATCTCGATAATAAGAATATTGCGGAATGGGGAAGTAATGGGCAACAAAAAAATGCGATATTTTCCTTTAAATTAGCCGAAATAGAAGTAATTAAGAATGAAAAAAATTCTTCACCAATTTTAATTTTAGATGATTTATTTAGTGCCATTGATAATGAAAAAATTAAAAATATTGTAAGTATTTTAGATAATAATATTCAAACATTTATCACGACGACAGATTTAAATAAAATATCTAAAAAAATAGTTAATAATGCTAAAATATTTAACATAACCGATGATGGTATCAAGGAGGAAAATTATGGAAGAGAATAATTTACATTATAATGAAAGTGATATCCAAGTTTTAGAGGGGTTAGAAGCCGTTCGAAAAAGACCAGGAATGTACATTGGAACGACCGATGTTAAAGGACTTCATCATTTAGTTTGGGAAATTGTTGATAACTCAATCGATGAAGCTTTAGCGGGGTTTTGTAACCATATTGAGGTAATTATCAATAAAGGTAATTCAATAACAGTTAGAGATAACGGAAGAGGTATTCCGACAGGTATTCATCCAAAAACAGGAATATCGACAGTGGAAACTGTTTATACTGTTTTACATGCCGGTGGTAAATTTGGAGAAGGTGGCTACAAGGTAAGTGGAGGACTTCATGGAGTTGGAGCCTCTGTTGTAAATGCCTTATCTAAATGGGTAAATGTAACAGTTTATCGTGATGGTAAAATTCATGAAGCAAAATTTGCTGATGGGGGAAAAACTGTTCAAAAACTAACGGTTATTGGGGAGTGTGAACCAAATAGAACAGGAACAACGGTCGAATTTAAACCAGACCCAGACATTTTTGATACAGATATTTATGATTATGAAACATTAAAGGTAAGAATTAGAGAACTTGCTTTCTTAAATAGAGGTTTATCTTTAACTATTAGAGATGATCGTGATGATGAAGATACCACGGGTGAAACTTTCCATTATGAAGGGGGAATTAGTGAATATGTTCGTTATTTAAATAAGAGTAAAACACCAATTCATGAAGAAATTGTTCACTTAGAAGGTGAAGAAGATGGCGTTATGTTTGAAGTAGCGATGCAATATAACTCTGGTTATAGTGATAGCATTTATTCATTTGTTAATAACATTAATACTCATGATGGTGGTACTCATGAAGAAGGAGTTAGAAGAGCCTTAACAAGAGTTATTAACAACTATGCTCGAAAAAGTGGAATGTTAAAAGAAA
>CANRGQ010000054.1 GCA_947630195.1 uncultured Bacilli bacterium | reverse complement strand
CACCAAATGGTGGCAGCCAGTAATGGGCCTTATAGGCCATTGAGAAAATCCACCTCTTTTAGGGGTGGATTTTTAATAAAAATATAAGACTATTTGTCTTGATTTTCATTATCTTCATCTTCTAAATTATTTAAAGCATATTCTATACAAGTTGCAATTAACTTGTTTACTGATATGTTGTTTTGTGTTGCAATTTTTTCTGCTTTTTCCCAAACAGATAATTTAATTCTAACAGATTTTACTATTGATTCTTCAACTGCTAGATTTTTAATACTTAGTTTATCCATTTAACCACCTTTACTGTTTTTAGTATAAAATATTGTAACATTTTAAGTAAATAACACAAAAGGTATACAAAAAGTATACTTTGTGTTATAATACAATTAATAGAAGATATTTAAAATATATTTTATGTTTTTTATTATGATTAATGTTCGGTATTAGCAACACATAAAAGGAGGTTAAATGACTAAAGTAAATTTAGATAATAAAACAATAAAGAGAATATTGTTAGGATTATTTGTAATAACAGTAATTACATTTGCTTTTCTAATGATAAAAGATACTCATGCTTATTATAATTATGAAACTGGACCAGTACCTATATTTACAAGTAAGGTAGGAAACTTTGCTGGTAAAGGAGATACTAGTCCTTTAGATAAACCAACTGATGTTAATCTAATGTTTTATGTTCAAGATATAACGAATCCTAAAAATTATACAATTATGGAAAATACCCCTGCATTAGTATCAGGATATATAATTAATGATAAAAAGAGTAATTGTATACCAGCAAATGGAATTTATACAATGTATGAGGACAAAGTATATTCCATTGCGGAAGATGGAACAGTAACAGTTAAAGTTGCTCAAGATAAACCAAATCAAGTAGTATGTCGAATTTATTATGATTATGGTAAAACATTAGATGATGATATTATAGTGTTTGCCTTAAAAGAAGATGATTTAGGAATGGTTATATATAATGGTAAACATTACACAATGGCAGATGAAATACCTAGTAGTGGATTTACATATGATAGTTCAAGTTGCAATAACAAAGATAATTTAAAAACTGAATTAAGTTATGATGAAAGTAGTGGATTTACATTTAAAACAGAAGGACCAAATATATGTTATGCCTATTTTAATAAAGCAAGTTAGGAGGTTAAAGAAATATGAAAAGAAAAATAATGATAATAGGAATAGTATTTATATTAATAATAGAAAGTGTATTTATTTATAACTTATTTAAACCACATAAAACATTAATGTTAGAAAATGTAAAAGAAATAAATGTTTTTAGCAATAAAGATAAATCATTATCTATAAAAATCCAAGATGATAATTTTGAATATCAACCTGCTCCAGATAGAAGCAAATGGCCCGACTATTTGGAGTATACATATGCTGGAACAGATTGTGAAGACGCAAGTGGAACAAAGATAGATAGTAAACCATATATTCAATTTGATGAAAAAAGTAATATGGCCACAATAACAACTAATAAAACAATATACTGTACATTATATTTTGCAAAAGGAAGACCCGCATTAGAAGTAATGCATAATTATTCAGGAACTACTTTAGGTGGGGGTGAAAATGGGATTACAGCTATAAGAGGTCTAATTAGGTACAAAGGTACTAGAAATGAAGTAAAAAATAACTTTGTATGTTTTGGCACAACTAATACAGACACATGTCTTGGAAATAAAGATACTTATCTATATAGAATAATAGGAATAACAGATAATACATCAACAAACACAGATTTAGGATTACAAGAAGGTCAATTAAAACTACTAAAAGCATCGCCATATAAGTCTCTTGTAATGTTCCCTACATCAAGTGATTGTACAATACCTAATACGTATAGTGAAACAGCTTTGTCTAATAGTTTAAATAATGGATTTCTAAACACCATTCGCGATTTTGGTGAAAACTGGGAAGATATGTTAACAATTCAAAAGTGGAATTCCAAAGATACAAAAAGCTTTAAAATTGGTTTAATAAATCCTACAGATTTGCAAAGTATTGGATTATCTACTACTTATGTTAGAAACTGTCCTTCAAATTTTGAGATGGTAACATGGATAGATGTTAATAATGGTTATACTGGCATTTCAAATTATGGTCATGAGTGGATTGATGGATATACCGACCTGGACACCGGTAGGGGGTGCGGGAAAATTGGCATTGGATATACTTCGCGCTGTGGCCATTACTATGGTACTTATCTAGATGGTGAAGATGTAAGGGGCACCTATATGTATTCGGCTTTGCCAGTACGTCCAGTATTTTATTTGGTTCCAGGCATATCTTTTATTGGTGAAGGTACAGAAGAACGACCATTCATAATTACAAGCGCTCCTATAACTTAAAATTAAATTAAAATAAATAATAGATAAAGTTCGACAGAAATGTCGAATTTTGTTATTATAGAATAAATAATAAATAGAGTATGATATAATACGAAGTATTTAGGAGTAATACTTTGTATGATTATAAAACATAGTGATACTTATTATTTTGATATTATTAGATATAATATTAAGAAATATAGAAAATTAAAAAAATTAACTCAACAAGAACTAGCAGATAGAGCAGGATTAACTATGAATTATATATCGAAAATAGAAAGTATTAAAATGGAAAGAGGAATAAGTATTCCTTCTTTAACTAGAATAGCAGATGCTTTAGAAATAGATATAAGAGAATTATTTAATGATATTATTTATTGTTAGAGTTTATAATTTCATATTTTTAGCAAAAACACGAAAATTTGTATTGACACCCATTTGTTTGTATCATATAATTAATATGTACCTAGGGAAAATTAAAAAAAATAAAAATAAGTACGGCGGCGACCGTCGGAAATGTGGCCTGTGGAGGAGTGAAATCCTAAGAAGCAGGAAAGATAAGTCGTGAGGCTTATCGGGGTGAAATGAAATAAATTTATTTATTGATTTTTGCTCTATGTTCTTGTCCAATTTATTGTCTAAATTATTGTCTCATTGCATATCACAAAAAATCAATAAAAATGGTTTAAATAGGCATAAATACGGCAAATTTATTGTCTCAGTTATTGTCTCATTTCTCACCTCAATTAATGTCTGATTTATTGTCCACTTTCTTGTCCACCTATATTAAAAGAATTACAATTTATTTATTTTATGATAAAATAAATACACAGAAATGAAATATTATATATTGAGAAGAGTGATATAAATGAAGAAAGTCGTTATATTTGGTGGTGGAAGTGGTTTATCACAAATACTTAAAGGGTTAAAGTTATTTCCCGTAGAAGTTACGGCCGTAGTATCGGTATCCGATAATGGAAGAAGTACGGGACGACTTAGAAAAGATTATAATATACCTGCTGTGGGAGATATTTCTAAAGTATTACTTTCAATGTCTAATTGTGATAATGATTTAAAAGATTTAATGAATTATAGGTTTACTAAATCTAAAAGTTTAGGTAATCATTCCATTAAAAATCTTTTACTTACAGCCCTTTTAGATTTAAAGGGAGACTTTGCAAGTTCCATACCGGTATTAGAAAAAATATTAGATGTACAAGGTAAAGTTATACCAATATCGGAAGATAATGTTGATTTAGTGGGAATTACTTCCAATAACAAAAAATTAGTAGGAGAAGAACAAATAACTAAAAGTAAAGAAAAGATTAAAAGAATTGAATATTCTAATGAAATAGAAATAAATCCCCAAGTATTAAATGCTGTTAAAAAGGCTGATTTAATTATATTTTCATCTGGTAGTTTATTTACGAGTATTATACCGCATTTAATAAGTAAAAAATTAAATAATGCTATTAACAGGAGTAAAGCGAAAACGATGTATATTTGTAATTTATTTACTCAACCAGGAGAAACTGATGGTTTTAAAGTAAGTGATCATATTAAAATGCTGGAATCATACTTAGGTAAAAATACCATTGATTTAGTCTTGGCTAGTGATGCTAAGATGAATTCTAAATTAGTAAAAAAATATGAAACAGAAGAACAAAAAGATCAAGTTGTATTAGACAAAGATGTTTTAGATAAAATGAAAGTGTTAGTTATAAGTGATAAATTATATAAAATAGAGAGTAATGTTTATCGGCATGATTCTTTAAAGACAGCTTATTTAATATTCTCTTATTTGATGGATGGTGTTAAAAATGACTTTCACGACTAGATTAAAAGAAGAAATTAGTAAACAAGAGAATAATCCTGTTGAATCTAGATTAATTGTTTCATCTTTTATTAAATATAATTCGGTTATAAAAGATGATATAACTATTACTTTAGAAAATGCCTCCGTAACGAGATTTATTTACAAAATTATGAAAGAAACTTTTGGAGTAATTCCCAAAATAACGGTCAGAGTCCAAAAAAGATTTAGAGTTAAACAAATCTATATATTAGAGGTAAAAGAGAAAATTGATTATATTAAAGAAGTAATTGAGTTAGATAAAGAACCTAAACTTGATAGTGATGAAGAGATAGTAGCTTACCTAAAAGGAGCCTTTCTTGGAGTAGGAAATGTATCTAATCCTAAAACTAGTGGTTATCATTTAGAATATATTTTAGATAAAGAAAGTGATGCTTTATATATAGCAAAGTTGCTTAATCATTTTCGCCTTAATGCAAAAGTAATTAAAAGAGGATATAAATATATTGCTTATATGAAAATGAGTGAAAGTATTAGTGATTTAATTAAGATGTTTAGGGCTATATCTTCTCTATTTGAATTTGAAGATACGAGAATTTATAGAGATCATAAAAATATGGTGAATAGACTTAATAATATGGAACTAGCTAATGAAGAGAAAACTATTAAGAGTGGGTTAGAACAACTTGACTTAATTAAATATTTAGAAGATAATGATTTAATGAGTTTAATTGATGAGAAGGCTTTACTTGTAATTAATTATCGGAAGAAATATCCGGAAACTTCTTTTCAAGAACTTGCTGATATTATCAGTATGGAAACGGATTATAAAGTAGGTAAATCCGGAATTAACCATCATTTTAGGGCTTTAAGAAAGATAAAGGAAAATCATTTAAAAAATAAAAAAGATTGAAGGTAAAAGTTATGGAAACAGATGTTACGATTATAAGTGTTAACATTAGTAAAAATATATTAAATAATTATCAAGATTATCAAGTAATCGAAAATAACTTTGTTGTTTCGAATCTTTTAAAATATCCTAAACTTATCTTTTTTAATGCTTTAAATAAATTAGAAAATGAAGAGATAAAAGAATTATATAATATTTTAAAAAGTAATAATATTAAATATATTAATGTGACCAATAATATAGAAGAAGTATTACTTACTTCTAACTTAATTGTTTATATGGATGATAAAGAAGTTGTAAGTGGCGATACCTTAGAGGTTTTAAAAAATGAAAAGTTACTTAAAAGAATAGGTTTATCTTTACCTTTTATGGTCGAACTTTCCATGTACTTACAAGATTATAACTTAGTAGATAAGATATATTTAGATAAGAATGAGTTAGAAGGTGTCTTATGGAAATAAGAGATTATTTAAAGAAGTATGGTCTAATCGGGGTTATTTCGGATTATGAGATATCTTTAGATAGAAATGGTTTAGTTAAAGATTTAAACATTAAAAATAGAGATAAAGCTTTTAAAATGGTTAATATAGATAAGAATATATTAGATAAAGAAATAAGAGATATATCTTTAGATAATTTATTTAAATTAGATTTATTAACAAAGATTGATAAAGAAGTTATTATTGTAGGTAATTTATCAAAATGTTTAAATAAGAAAGATATAGATTATGTAAAGAAATTATTTTTAAAGTTAGTAAATGATTATCACAAAAAAATAGTTATTATTGATAATGATGTTAAAGTGTTTTTTGATGTTGTAAAAGTTGTATTAGTGTTAAAAGATAAACAAGTGGTTTATGAGACTGATAATTTTTATGATGATGAGCTATATAAATATTGTAAGATGCCTAAAATAGTTGAATTTATTAAATATATTAATAGAGATAATAAAAGACTAGAAGAAGTAACAGATATTTATGAACTTATTAAAGATATATATCGGAGTGTTTCATGAAAGTAATGTTAGTTATAAGTTATGATGGAAGTAAATTTCATGGATTTCAAAGACAAAATAATATAAGAAATGTTCAAAGTGAAGTAGAAGATGCTTTATCGAAGTTTTTTGATGAAGAAACATTAGTAAAAGGAGCCGGAAGAACAGATGCTGGAGTTCATGCCAAATACCAAGTAGTACATTTTGAAACTAATAAAGATATTAAAGGTTTAAAAAAATATTTTAAAGATAATTTAGAAGATATAAAAGTTAAGAAAATAAAAAAAGTAAATGATAATTTTCATGCGAGACATAGTGTAAAAGATAAAACTTATTTATATAAAATAGATTTAAGTGGAAAAAGAGATTCTAAATACTATGGAATTGTTAAAAATAAGTTAGATATAAAGAAAATGCAAGAAGCTAGTTTAATCTTTTTAGAAAGTCATGATTTTCGGAATTTTGTGGCAGGAGAAAGATTAGATTATACAAGTACTATATTAAATATTCGTATCTATAAAATGGGAAGTGTTATGTATTTAAAATTTAAAGGTATTGGATTTTATAGATATATGGTTCGTAATTTAGTTGGTTCTTTAATAGAAGTTGGTAAAGGTAAGATAGATAAATCAGTTATTAAAGATATGTTAGATAATTATGATAAAGAAAAAAGACTACCTACAGCTAGTCCCAATGGATTATATTTACTTAAAATAAATTATTAGTAGATACCTTGTAAAATAATAAAAAATGTGCTATTATTGATATATCAAAGGGAGATTGCATAAAATAAAAAAGGAACACTTGATATTTGCGTGTTGAGTGTTGCCTATAAATTACATTTGGTGAATCCACCTAACTCAGTTGTTTAGGTGGTTTTCTTTTATTTTAAAACTAGGATGTTGATATATAATAAAAGTAATATAATTATTACTTGTAGAAAAATCAAAAAAGTCTTTCTTACTCATAATAATCGTCTCCCTTATTTTTTTGAAAGTTCGGTTTCACTTAACTGAAACCAAAACAAGCGAACAAAGGCAATTTTTTTGCCGCTTTATTAAAAATAATTCTGACTAATTTAAAGTGAAGTACTTGACTTTTTTAAAATCAAAGTCTGACTATTTTAAAGTAGAGATATTGACTTTTTTAAAGTGAGTTGCTATAATTTAGTTAGAAAAGGGTGATTCAAATGTACGAAAGAGAAGCCAAAAGCATGGTTGAAAAAGTAAATAAAAGTTTTAAGGTTCTATTAGTAACAGGGCCAAGGCAAGTAGGTAAGACAACACTTTTACTTAATTTGAAACCTAAAAATATGGAATATATTACTTTAGATGATGAAGTTTTACGAAATCAAGCTATATCTGATCCTAAATTATTTTTAGAAGAACATCCAGCCCCCCTTTTAATTGATGAAGTACAATATGCTCCCAATTTGTTTTCTTATATTAAAATAAATGTGGATAAGGAAAATAAAAATGGAATGTATTGGTTAACAGGTTCTCAACAATTTCATTTAATGAAAAATGCCAGTGAATCATTAGCAGGAAGAGTTGGCATTATCAATTTAAATAGTTTTACTTATTCCGAAATTAATAAAACTATAAATAAAAATTTATTTGATCCTTTAAATATAAAATCTGCTCCCAAAATAAATAATGATGAATTATTTAAAATTATTTTTAAAGGTGGGATGCCTGAATTATACAAAAATAAAAATATTGACCGAAATTTATATTTTCAAGCCTATTTAGATACTTATATAACTCGGGATGTTAGAGAACTTGCTCAAATTGGGAATGTTGAGGCTTTTAAAAAGTTTATTGTAAGTATTGCTTCAAGAACGGGGGAACAATTAAATTATAGTGCCCTTGCTTTAGATGCTGGCATTAGTGTACCAACTGCTAAATCATGGTTATCTATTTTAATTATAAGTGGACTAGTATATTTATTAGAGCCTTATATGTCTAGTGAAATAAAAAGATTAACGCATATTCCTAAAATAATCTTTATGGATACAGGTCTTGCGGCATTTTTAACTGGTTGGGAAAGTGCTAAAGAGTTACAACTCAGTAGTGAAGCGGGACATTATTTAGAAACTTTTATTATTAGTGAAATTATTAAGTCTTATAATGCTAAAGGATTAAAACCAAATATTTCTTATTATCGTGATAAAGAAAAAAACGAAATTGATTTAATTATTTATAAAAACAATACTCTTTATCCTTTTGAAATTAAAAAAACTGCTTCTCCTAATACAGGAATGATAAGTAATTTTAAAATGTTGGAAAAATCCAATAAAAAAATTGGCCCAGGTGGTATTATATGTTGTTATGATAAGTTGATGCATTTAGATAAAAAGAATATGATTATTCCTATATCTAGTGTAATTAATTCAATAAAGTAAAGTAAAATGTTAAAATTATTAATAAAATCTTGAATTTATCAGTTTTGAAAGAGTAAAATCTCCCAAACCCTTTGTTTACAAGGAATTGAGAGATTTTTTGAT
>CANRGQ010000053.1 GCA_947630195.1 uncultured Bacilli bacterium | reverse complement strand
GTTAAGCGAGTTTACTCGCTAAATGTACTTTCAGTACCTGAAATAAGCCACGTACTTCCAGTGCGTGGTAGTTGACATTTAACTTTAAAGAGCGTATTATGTTATATTTTCATTAAAAAATCCCTAATAAGGGATTTCAAATACATTGGTAACCCGTACGGGGTTCGAACCCGTGAATGCTGCGCTGAGAACGCAGTGTGTTAGACCGCTTCACCAACGGGCTAAAATTAGCAACAAATTAAGTTTAACATTAAAGACATACAAAATCAATACAAAAATGCTTTTCATATATTCAAATACGTGGTATAAATATATTAGAATGATTTAAGGGTGTAAAATATCTTCTTGCACTAACGCCTTATTTTGTAAGGTCAGAGTAAGTATAATGCTGAAAGAATACATGTAGGACTGGGAGACTACTAAATTATTCTAAATATTTTTAAAACAAAAAGCTGATACTATTTTTTAGCATCAGCTTTCTTTCTAAGTTCTGTATTTAAAATAACTTTTCTAAGTCTTATAAAGTTTGGTGTAACTTCGACAAGTTCATCTTGATTAATATATTCTAAAGCATATTCTAGAGTTATTGGTCTAGGTCTTTTTAAGACTACTGTTTTATCAGAGAAGGCCGCTCTCGTGTTTGTTAACTCTTTTCCTTTAACAATGTTTATGGCAAGGTCATTATCCCGATTACATTCGCCAACAATCATACCTTCATAAACCTCCGTATTAGGTTTCACAAACATAATACCTCTATCTTCAAGTTGACCAATTCCATAGGCTGTGGCTTTACCAGTTTCCGAAGATACTAATACACCTAGTTTTCTTTCTCCTACAATCTCTTTAGCCATTGGAGCATATTCTTTAAAGGTATGGTTCATAATTCCATAACCTTTAGTTAAAGTCATAAAGTTAGTAGAAAAACCAATTAAACCACGTGATGGAATAGTATAACTTAATCTTGTTAAACTTCCTAAATGAGTCATGTTATCCATGATGGCTCCTCTTGTACTTAATTCTTCAATAACACCACCCATATAGTCATCTTCAACTTCAATTTGTAAGTCTTCATATGGTTCACATTTAACACCATCTATTTCTTTAACAATTACTTTAGGTTTAGATACTTGTAGTTCAAAACCTTCTCTTCGCATGTTTTCAATTAAGATAGATAAGTGAAGTTCACCACGCCCAGATACTAAGAAGTTTTCGGAATCTAATTGTTCAATTTTTAAACTAACATCTTTTTGAGTTTCTTTAATAAGTCTTTCTTCTATTTTCCGACTTGTTAAAAGTTTACCATCTTTACCAGAGAATGGACTTGTATTAACTCCAAAAGTCATTTGTAAGGTTGGTTCATCAATATGAATTATTGGTAACCTTTCGTGATTGCCTACTTCGGTAATGGTTTCCCCAACAGATATATCTTCTAACCCCGCAATAGCACAAATGTCTCCGGCAGATACTTCATTTACTTCTACTTTAGATAAAGCGGTAAAAGCAAATAACTTTTGAACTCTAAATTGTTTTTCACTTCCATCTAATCTTAAGCAGTTAACCATTTCGCCAACTTTAATTTTGCCATTAAAGATACGGCCAATGGCAATTCTTCCGACATAGTCATTATAATCAAGTAGGGCTGGTTGGAATTGAAGTGGTTTTGTTTCATCTCCACTAGGTTTACTAATTTCATTAACTATTAAATCTAGAACACATTTGAAAGATTTTTCTTGGGTACTTAAATCAGGATTTAAACTAGATGTTCCATTTAAAGCACTAGTATAAGCTACTTTAAAATCTAATTGTTCATCACTTGCACCAAGATCTAAGAATAAACCTAAAACTTCATCAACCACATCTTTAATTCTCGCTGTTGGTTTATCAACCTTATTAATAACGACAATTGGTTTAACTCCCGCATCAATAGCCTTTTTTAAAACAAATCTTGTTTGAGGCATTGGCCCTTCATAAGCATCAACCACTAAGATAACACCATCAACCATTTTCATGATTCTTTCCACTTCGCCACCAAAATCGGCATGTCCTGGAGTATCCAAGATATTTATCTTGACACCATTATACATAATTGAGGTAGTTTTCGCTAAAATAGTGATACCTCTTTCTTTTTCTATTTCATTTGAATCCATTGAAAAACTATTTGCATCTTGATTTTCTCTAAAAGTTCCAACATATTTTAGTATCTCATCAACTAGTGCTGTCTTTCCATGGTCAACGTGCGCAATAATTGCGACATTTCTAATTTCCATAAAATCACCCCGTGCAACCTACATATTATAGCATTAAGTAAGCAGAAATGTAAATGTAAACTTATCGAAATCTATCAAAATGTTTAAAATACTTAAAAAAAATTAAATTTAGAGGTTGTTTTAGAAAAAAGAATGTGTTAAACTTAAAATAAGGGTGACATAGATGAATATTAATGGTAAATATATAAAACGAGGTACTATTATTACTGTTGTTTCTATAATTGTTCTAACTTTAGCCACTATGAATGTTTCATATTCATCCTTTTTTTCAGTGCAAACACAAGAGCATGTCCCTGTAATTACAGCGGGTAATTTAAAAGTTGAAGCCAAGATTAGTCAAGCAACGGATAGTAATAGCAAAGAATTAATGCCTTCTTCAGATTATACTCAAATAACTGCCGAAGGTAGTTCAATAAATGGTAATGGCTTCAGTAAATCAACTCTAACAGTAACTAATAAAAGTGATTTAGCAGTAACAATAGGGGTTTCTCTATCTAATACAGCAACCGCTGGTGAAAATGGTGGAAACGCTGCTCCAGAAGATGTTGTTATTGCTATTCAAAAAAATAATAAATGGATTAAATTTGGATCAAGTAATTCTTATCATGTTCAACTTAGCAATTTAGTACAATCTGAAGGTGACGCTTATCCTATTATAAAAGATAATATTGAAAAAAGTTCCGGCGATGGAACTCAAGCAGTTTATGATATATACATATGGGTTAAGGATGAAGCAAGTGATGAATCTGCCGAAAAAACACTTAATTATAGTGTTTCAGTTAAAGCAGTGCCTGCTGAAGGACAAGATACTAATAATCAAATAAAAGATATAAGTACAAATGCAAGTTAATTAGGAGGTTTTTATGTTTCCAAATGATTATAATGAAAATGATAATGTTGGTGTAATAAATGAAGAAGAATTAAGAAAGAAGAGATTAATGGCTATCGTAATAATGGTAGTTATTATGCTTTTAAGTTTAATTTTAATTCTTACATCATTTACTTTAGATTTTTGGGGAACTCATCAAATAGGAGGTTCTTTAACATATCCACCAACTGATTTAAATGGTGATGGTATTCCTGATTTAAATATTCCTTATGGTAAATATAAAAATGGTGAAGGAATATTTAATGTTGATACTAATGGTGATGGTGTTGCTGATTTTAATTTTATAAATCAAGATACTGATGATGATGGTAAATGTGATTTAAACTGTGATAGAAATGGGGATAATGTTCCTGATATAAATATCGATTTAAATGGTGATGGTAAAGCTGATTTAAATATTGATGTTGATGGTGATGGTATTCCTGATTTAAATATTGATACTAATGGAGATGGAACTCCTGATTTAAACATTGATGTTAATGGTGATGGTGTTCCAGACTTTAATATTGATACACCAACAGGTAAACAAAAATGTTTTGATACCAATGGTGATGGTAAAGCTGATATTTGTGTAAATGGTGATGGTGTAGCTGATAAAAATAAAGTTGATGGTGATAGAAATTGTAAAGTAAACTGTGATACCAATGGAGATGGTTATCCAGATAAAAATATTGATATTGATGGTGATGGTAAATGTGATTTAAATTGTTATACCGATGAAGATGATTATTGCGATTTAAACTGTGATACCAATGGAGATGGAAAACCTGACTTAAACATCGATGTTAACAAAGATGGTGTTTGTGATGTAAACTGTGATACTAACGAAGAAGAAGGTAAACATGTTTGCTATGATTTTGATAAAGATGGTAAAAATGATATTTGTGTTAAAGGAGACGGAAAACCAGATAAAAATATAATTGACCAAGATACTGATGGTGATGGTAAATGTGATAAGAACTGTGATACTGATGGTGATGGTCATCCAGATAGAGATATTGATATTAATGATGATGGTAAATGTGATTTAAATTGTTATGATGGACAAGATACGTGTCAAAGAAATTGTGATACTAATGGAGATGGAAAGCCAGATAAATATTTAGATCCAGATGGCGATGGTAAATGTAACTTTAACTGTGGTCCTGATGGAACGGAAAATCCAGTTGGAAGTGGTCCAGATTGTAAAGTAAACTGTGATACTGATGGCGATGGTTATCCAGACAAAAATGTTGATACTGATGGTAAAGATGGTTGTGATTATAACTGCTATGAAGGCGATAAATGTACAAAGAACTGTGATACTAATAATGATGGTAAATGTGATTATAACTGTGATAGCGATGGTGATGGTAGTTGTGATTTAAACTGTGGTGGAACTGGTAGTGATTGTCAAACTAACTGTGACACTGATGGTGATGGTAAGTGTAATCATGATTGTACTGGTAAAGACAAAGATGGTAAAGAAGTATGTATAAAGAATTGTGGCGGTGAAGGCAATAATTGTAAGTATAACTGTGATACCAACGGTGATGGTGTTTGTGACAAAAACTGTGGTGATAAAGACCATTGTGTAAAGAACTGTGATACTAATGGTGATGGCAAATGTGATAAGAATTGTTACAATGACCAGGGAGTATGTGAGACAAACTGTGAAGATGTTGAGACAGGACAATGTATTAAAAATTGTGATGATAATGGTGATGGTAAATGTGACCGTAACTGTTATGAAGGCGATAAATGTGTTCTAAATTGTACTAAGGGCACTAATGAATGTCAAACCAACTGTGATACTGATGGTGATGGAAAAGCAGATAAAAATGTTGATCCAGATGGTGATGGTAAATGTGACTTAAACTGCTATGGTGAAAAAGATAAATGTGAGTATAACTGTGATACTAATGGTGATGGTGAATGTGACTTAAACTGTGGTGGAACAGGTGGAGAATGTAAGTCCAACTGTGATACCGATGGTGATGGTAAATGCGATACTAACTGTAGTAGTTCTGGCGGTAGTGGAGCTTGTTACAGAAACTGTGGAGGCTCAGGTGAGAATTGCCAATATAATTGTTATAATGATGATAATGTATGTTATAAAAACTGTGGTGGAACAGGATCTTCTTGTCAATACAATTGTTATGAAGGCGATAAATGTGTTAAAAACTGTATGGATGACACAGGTAAAAAATGTATAAAGAACTGTGATATTAATAATGATGGCAAATGTGACCTTAACTGTTATACCGATGATGATGATATATGTGATTATAACTGTGATATCAATGGTGATGGAACTCCTGATTTAAACATTGGTGGTTCAGGTAAAGAGTGTGAGAAAAACTGTATAGCTCCAGGTAAACCTGGCTCTGAAAATAAAAAGTGTTATGATACTAACGGTGACCAAAAAGATGATATTTGTGTCCAAGGTGATGGTAAATGTGAGACCAATTGCTATGAAGGCGATAAGTGTGTAAAGAACTGTGATACCGATGGTGATGGCGAATGTGACGAAAACTGCTATAATGAAAATGGATATTGTACCAGAGATTGTGACATTGACCATGATGGTAACTGTGACCATGATTGTTATGATGGTCAAAAAACTTGTCAAAAGAAATGTACAGATGGAAATGGTAAATGTATAAAGAATTGTAAGGTTGATGGTAATCCAGAAGCTTTAATGACAGTTGTTAATACTAAAAATGCCGAACTAAATGTAACAGTATATGATATGTTAAAATTTAGTGATTCAGAATATAAGGATATTAGAACTTCTAAAGAAACAGCTGGTTCATTTGAAGTAAATCTAACCTCTATGTCTGCTGTAACAAGATGTAATTATGGAATAGTGTTTAATGTTACTGAAAATACCTTTGAAAATAGAGATGATAGAAAACAATTATTCTTAGAATTAGTTGGTTATGATAATAAAGGAGAAGCTAAGACATACAAAGAAATTGACATAACTGATAAACATGGTGAATTCCGTTTAAATGAATGTGAAACAGGAGTATGCATTAAAGGTGAAGATGGTGAGGAAAGTAAAATTAGTCCAAATGATCCATTAATAACTAATGATGTAAAAGCTAAAAAAGCAACCATTCAAAAATGGGAAGTAAACCTAATCTTTAGAAATTATCGAGATTATGACCAAACATATAATGCTAATAAAAAAGCTAAAATTAGTATTGGCTTAGATGGTGCCGCTATGTGCGAAAGAGTTTATGATAAATAAGAGGGAATAAGAAATTATTCCTTCTTTTTTATAATAGGAAAGTCATGCAAAAAGTGAAATTTTATATTGGCATTCATTTGCTCGCATAGTATAATTAAAATGTACCTAGGGAAAATTAAAAAATAAAAATAAGTACGGTAGCGACCGCCTTTAAATATGGCCTGTGGAGGAGTGAAATCCTAAGAAGCAGGAAAGATAAGCCGTGAGGCAAAACATAGGTGAAACGAAATAAATTTATTTACTTTAGTTTTACTTTTGTTCATCTTTAAAAATAAGGTATAATATTACTAGTAAGATAAAGGATGTGAATTATGTTAGATGATATTATTAATAAAAATGCCGAATTAAAAAAACATCCTTCAATTATATCTATCTTAAAAAAGATTGAGTATTTAATACCTTTAAATGTTAGAGATAATTTCTATCGTAATTTAAGAACTTTAAAAGTAGAACTTTCTTCTAATAAAGATGAAGGATATGCTTTTTATGAATTTAAAGAAAATGAATTATATATATGTACTGATGTTGATGGATATTTATTAGGGGATTGGGATACCCAAGAAAAAGAAAAAGCTAAAAAGGAAATTATGGAAAGTACTTTATGTCATGAATTTATGCATATGGCTAGTACGAAGTATTATCCTGATAGCAATTTAATTAATTCAGGATTTACCGCCATTATTGGGGAAGATAAAGTTTTAAATAATTATTTAAATGAAGGATTTACGGAAATGTTTACCGAGATTTTATATCCTGATTCTTTCCTTTATAGTGGCTATAAAGATACTACTTGTATTGCCAATATTATAACTAGTATTGTTGGTTTAGATAAAATTAAAGAATTATATTTTTCGAATAGCCTAGCTATAAGTTTAGAAAATTATCTAAAAAGTTTTGCTGATGAAATGGACGTTAAATCAATCTTTTATTGGGTAAGTAACATGTTTTGGGGTAAAATAAAAAATAATACCGAAGATTATAATAATTCTTTAAAAAATGTTATTTTTAATGGTTTAATTCCCGTTTTAGATAAAGCTATCATAAATGGTATTAATAATGGTAATTTTAAAAATATTGAAGAATTAATAGGTTATTATAATACTTATCTTAAACCTAATTTTGATTATCTAATTAATAATATATTATTAAAAAATGGCTATAATGAAGATTTACTTAATGAATACTTAGAAGAAGTAAATTTTGATATTAATAATTATGGTAAAAATTTTGAAAGTAACTTAAAATTAGGTTATATTTCGGTGTATGTTTTAATCAGTATTTTATTAATATTTATAGGAATAGGAATATCATTTATTTTAATATAGAATAAGATGGAGAAGTTATGAATTATATTGGTAGTGAAACTATAGAAACAGAACGTTTAATTTTAAAGACTCAAACATTAAAAGAGCAAAAAAGATTATGGGAAATATTAATGATTCCGGAAGTCAATAAATACTATTTAACTGTGCCACCAAAATTTAGAGAAAAATTATTAGATTGGTCTAAACAAGAAGAATTTTATAAGAAGAATATGGAAAGTGCCCATAATAAAGATGTTTTTATTTGGAGTATCTTTTTAAAAGAAAATGGGGAATGTATTGGGAGAATTTCTTGTACAATAGGAAAGTCATGCAAAAAGTGAAATTATGTCTTGACATTCATTTGTTCGTATAGTATAATTATATTATCCAGGAGGTAATAGTTGTGTTAGTAAATCGAGCTTATAAATTTAGAATGTATCCAAATGAAGAACAAATAGAATTAATAAATAAAACTATAGGTTGTTCAAGACTTGTATATAATATAATGCTAAGTAAGAAAAAAGATAATTCTAAACTTAGTAAGTTTGATTTGATAAAAGAAATACCAAAACTATACAATGAATATCCATTTTTAAAAGAAGTAGATAGTTGTTCTTTAAGATGTGCTGTATTTGATTTAGAAAATGGATTCAATAAATATTATAAAAGACAATGTGGATATCCAAGGTTTAAGAAAAAAGGAATAAAAGATAGTTATAGAACAAATTACATAAAAAACACATATAAAGGAAAAACATATGAAAATATTAAATTAGATTTAAAAGAAAGAACTATAACTTTACCTAAACTAAAAGAAGTAAAAATAAGAGGTTATCGCAATATCGAATATATAAATGGCAGAATAATAAATGCCACAATAGAACATATAGCTAATAAATATTATGTATCTATATGTGTAGAAGAAGAGATACCTTATGTAAAATCTAATACAACATCAATAATAGGAATAGATATGGGAATAAAGAATCTAATAACAACAAGCGAAGGAATAAGTTATGGTAATCCTAATTACTTAAAAAAATATGAAAAGAAAATCAACGGATTACAA
>CANRGQ010000052.1 GCA_947630195.1 uncultured Bacilli bacterium | reverse complement strand
TAATGGCGAGCCTTTTGTCTTTAGAATTATATGATGGTCCCTTAGGTACCGCCCAACTTTTTAAAGTTCCTTCCCACTCTAACCTAAAGTCATAATGGTCTTTCCGAGCCAAATGATGTTGCACAACAAATCTTAGTTTTTTTCTTCTTTTGTTTTCTACTTTCCCTTTAGGCTCTTTCGTTTTCTTAAAATTTCTTTTCGCATTATATTTATCTAAATTTGCCATAATCTACCTCCCTTTTATTTTGAGATAATATTGGATATTTATACAATTAATGCTATTTGCACAACAAAAATTGTGCTAAATGCACAATGAAAACCGTGCTAAATGCACAATAACTATTGATTGATGGCATATAATATGGTATATTAATGGTATTAGGAGGGAACAATTTATGCCTTTAACAAAAGAAAATTATACTAAAAGATTAGTTGATGATGAAATTGATGAATTACTTAAAATATTTGGGGCAATCAGTATTGAGGGACCAAAATATTGTGGGAAAACATGGACGGCATCAAATCATGCCAATTCATCAGTTTTATTAACAAAATCGGATAATCCTAATTCTGATTATCAAAAAGCCTTAATTAATAGAGATTTAATATATACAAATGATTGTCCCGAACTTATTGATGAGTGGCAATCTATTGAACAAATATGGGATGATGTTAGAACAAAATGTGATGAAGATGGAAAAAGTGGTAAATTTATTCTAACGGGTTCATCTGTTCCGGTAAGACCAGATAAAATTTTTCATTCTGGAGCAGGGAGAATTTGTAAATTAAATATGTATACGATGTCTTTGTATGAATCTGGAGATTCTGAAGGATTAGTATCTCTTTCGGATTTATTTAAGAATAAGAACATAGCGGTAAATTTAAAAAATAAACCATCTATTCAAAAATATGCTGATTTAATTATTAGAGGGGGATGGCCTGCTAGTTTAAAGTACGATAGTAAAAATTATTATAGATTACCTGAGAGTTATATCGAAGATGTTTTAGACCATGATATAAATTATGATGGGGTTAGTAGAGATAAAGAAAAAATGAGAATGTTATTACGTTCATTAGCAAGAAATGAAACTACCTTAGTTACTAATGAAAAACTAATAAGTGATATTAAGAATTATACCACCGAAGAACAATACCAAATAACTAGAAATACTGTTGCGGATTATTTAAATGTTTTAAATAATATTCATTTACTTCAAAATCAGTTACCTTTTTCAGAGAAAATCCGTTCAAGTGTGAGGGTTGGAAAGGCTGTTAAAAGACATTTTGTTGATCCATCTTTAGCTTGTTCAGTATTGGGACTAAAACAAGAACAATTAATTAATGATTTAGAATTATTTGGTTTTATGTTTGAATCTTTAGTAGTTAGAGATTTACGAATATATATAGAATATTTAGGGGGTCATATTTATCATTTTCATGATAATAATACTGGTGATGAAGTAGACGCTATTGTGGAATTAAGTGATGGAAATTATGGTGCAATAGAAGTTAAATTAGGTGTTGGTAAAATAGATGAAGCAGTTAATAGTTTAATTAAATTTTCCAAAAGTTGCGATGTTAAACCTAAATTTATGTGTGTTATTAGTGGTATGATAGATTATGCTTATAAAAGACCTGATGGAATATATGTAATTCCAATAACAGCTTTAAAACCATAAATTTATTACTAATATTTGCTTTATTTTAAGTTTTATCATATACTATTAGGCCAAAGAGATGATTATATGTTACTAGCAAGAGTATTAAATGATTTTGATATTATAAGTGATCCTTTAAAAAATGGTTTAGCCTCCAAAGAGATGCTTTATAATTTAACTAAAGATTATTATGAAAGAAAAGAAGATAAAGAATATTTAAGTTTAAATAGTAAAGAAAAGGATATCTTTATCAAAGAACATATTAAAGATTATTTAGTTTTATATAAACATAAATTAGAAAAACTATATCTTAAAAGAAATGCTTTATATCGGAAAATGATATCTTCATTATTAGATAATCATAATCCAGCGGGAGCTATTATGTTTAAAACTTATATGTCTACTTTACAAAGTCATTTAAATAGTGGTTCTAAAATATATACTAATTGGATTTCAACATCTAAATCGATTGGTTCTTTAAAAAAATATTATGATATGCAAGAAATTCATAAAATGGCTTTAATAAAAACAAATACCAATGGTTATATCGATAGTGATAGAATTTTAACGGTGGATGTTTCAACGGATGAAAAGATAAATAATAATCATTTTTTATACAATAAAATTGATTGTGAAAATCCAAAATTAATAGCTTTATTAAGTACTGAGTACCCCTCTTTATTAGAGGATTTTGACCTAGATTATCTTATTCCAACTAATCCTAAATCAACTGGTTTTAGATATGCAAAATCTTCAAGTGAAGTTTGTATTTATGAATATCTTCCTTCTAGTCATATAATTGGTTTAATCGAGGCCATTCAAATGGCTTTAATTGAAATGAATGCTTTTAATTTTGATTATTTTAATTTAAATAAAGAAATGCAAGAAGTATATTTAAAAAATTTAAAAATGACATTACTTAAATGTATTAAAGATATCAATGATTCCTTTTTACTTCATGTATTTGAAGAATTATATTTAAATAATAAAAATATTAGTAGTCTTCTTTCTTTAAAAGATAGTAAAGAAAAAATAATTTATAATCGAAATAAAATATTAAGATTAGCTAGAATGATACCCAATGCTCAAATAAAATAAAAGTGGGTTATAATTAAAGTTACCCACTTTTATATTTTGTTATTTTAACTCATAATAAGTACTTCTTCCAGAACCACATTTTTGAATTATTCCTTCTTTAATCATCTCTAATATAATTTCTTTTGACCTAGATTTTTCAATATTAAGTAATACTTCTATTTCCTCTCTTTTTATAGTTTTATGTTCTTTTAAATAAGCAATTATTCTCTCTTTTTGACTCATATAATCAATATTTTTAATAACATTTTCTTCTTTATAATTAACATTAGGAAGAATAACTTTAAAAACGTTGTCCGTAATTTCAAATTTAGGCCTTTTATGAAATTCTTTATAAGTATCTATCATTCTTCCTATACCAGTTCCATAACTTTCGACATATTCTAAACGATAAAAGATATTAGCTAAGTTTTGGTTTCTTGACTCTGATACCCCCGATAATATATCTTCAATACTTATACCTAAAACTAGACCTCCTAAAGATGTAATTTCACATCTATTATCAAAAACAGATATTAAAATACTTCCTGAAAAATTATAATTACGATGAATTAAAGCGTTTAAAATGGCTTCTCTTAAAGCATATTCCGGATAATCATAAGTATCTACTCTTTGAAAGTCTACTATTTTGCCACTTATTCGATTAACTAATTTTAAATAATTTAAAGCATCTTCTAATTGTTTAAATATAGAACCTGTAAATTCTTTACGATCTTTAAAGGTAATTTTATTATTTCCTTCAAAGATAGCACATTTAATACTATAAGGACATTCATCAGAAATAAGTAAGGCTAAATTATTAAAATAGTTATATTCAGTAACTAAATTTAAATTTTTATACTTTGATTTATTAAAAGGAATATTTTTACTTTCAAATACTTTAGTAACATAATCAAAATGTAAATCTTGATTACTAGATATTTCGGTTTCAAAAGCATCATGATTTTCTTTTATCATTTTTTTAATCAGTTCATCAGAGGCTGGTACTGAGGCATTTCCATGTCTTATAAAAACTCCACTTGGTTTTAATCCTTTATCAGCTAAATAATAGGGTTTATTCGGAGCACTCATTATTTTTAATTCTATATAATATTTACCATTATTTTCATTTATATTAATTGTGGTATAAATAGTTAAATCTGATTTTATTCCTTCTCTTATCATTCCACTTAGGCTTTCAGCATCACTACTAGCATCTTTTAAACCAGTAATAACACCATTATCATTAACTCCAATATAAATTGAACCACCTTTACTATTAGCAAAGGCAACAATTTCTTTTTTAATATTTTTAGTTAATTCTCTTTTAAATTCAGTATATTCGTTTTCTATAAACATTTTTATCACCTCACATTTATATTATAAATTATTATAGAAAATAATGCAATTTTTTCGGCCGGTTTTCGGCCGGTTTTCGGCCGGTTTTCGGCCGCCCGTTAATTTAACCCTTTATTTATGGGCGTTTTTGAGCTTCTATAAATTTTAATGATTTTTAAATAAATCTGTTTTGGCGCACGGTGTGCGCCAAATTGAAAATATTATTATTTTTTTATTGGTGGCACAGTGTGCCACCTTTTTGAAAATTATATATTCTATTTACTATGTTGATAATTGAATGGTTAATTGGGCACTCACTGCGTGCCCTTTTCGAAATATTAAATAGACCTGTCTAATATATTTTAGAATAACATCTTTGATTATCTTTTTAAAGATTATTTATATAAGTAATTTGTTTTGGCGAGCAGTGCCCGCCAAATTCAAAATCTTACATAAATATCTGTTCCATAATATTTTCATTCTTATTTATTATTTTAAAAGTAGTTAAAAAGATATTTTCTTTACTAGTACAATAATCAACCATAAATTCATTTTTTGTAGGAACTAATATTATACCTACTGTTTTGTTATGATTATCTCTTTTTAAGGTATCATCTACTAATTTTACATATAATTCTATTTGACCTATATCTTGAGCAGTTGCCGGATGTCTTTTAACTTCAATTACAACAAAACAATTAATTAAATAATTAAAATATAATAAATCAATATAATGAATGGTTCCATTTTTAACTATTCTATATTCATGACCAATTAAAGCATAACCTGCTCCTAGATTTAAGTATCTAATATTAGCAAGTTTAATAAGTATATCATGGATATTTTCTTCCTTTATATTAGATAAATCCATATCTGTTTCTAATATTATTGGATCTTTAATAATATCTTTTATAGTCATTGGTAGATTACTTTTATTATTTTCATCTATTAACTTAATATTATTCTTATCAGCATAAGATAATCTATCAAAAGCTTTACTTTTTATTTCGTTTCTAAGTTCTCTTACTGATAAATTATTTAAGACAACTTGGTTAATATAATAGTTTCTTACGTTTTCATTTTTTATTGGTAAAATCTCCATAATATGTGACCATGTTAATTTGGCAGACACTGTCTGCCAAATTGGAAATGTTTGATAAAATTGACGCATTTCTCTTAAATTTCTCGCACTATAACCATTTCCATATTTCAAAGAAAATACCTTCGACCATTTGTTAATTAAATCATCACCATATTTAGCTCTTTTTTCTCCTCCTTGGGCCTCAACTAGAATTTTACCGATATTCCATTTAGCCATTAAATCTTTATAGTTACTTCTAAGTTCAGTAAATTTTTTATCGGCTTCATTTTTAACAATTATTCTTTCTACTTCTTGAAAATATTGATTTTCTAGCATATATAATTTCTCCTTTTGAGGACGTATTATAACACTAAGTTTTTGAATAATTTGTCGAATGGTGTCGACAGAATAAAAAAGTTGACAAAATGAAACAATAATGATATTATTTTAACTAGAAAGCCACCGGTGTGTCCGTTTTTAGACGTTAAAACCAAGGGATATCATATCATTTGGTTCCACATCTTCGGCTTTTTTTAATTTGTTGTTTTTAATATAATTAAAATATTCTTTTGAATCACTACTAAATACATAATATGTTTGAAGATAAAGTTGTTTTTTAGTACTTAATACCGTAATAGCCACTGAATAACCATTAATTTTTTTAGTAAATATTAAAGTCGGCGTTTTACCACGAGATAATTGATTACTTAATCCTATATAATCGGGATTTGATATAACAAGAGCAACATCATTTAAATGTTTTGCATTAACATTTATTTGACCTTTATGTCTTTCTTTGGAATGTTCTTTAAAAATATGTCTAAGGTTATCAGAACTAATGACAACATTACTGTCTTTTGTTATAAATGTTTTATCAAATCTTTTAGAACTATTTAATACATTGTCTATTTTAAGTGATAAATTATCGCTAATCCTTCCTAAATAAATTTTTTGACTTTTTTTACTTAATGCATCATTATTATAATAATTATTAATAAACTCCTTTAAAGAAGAATTGACGCCATCAATTAAATTATCTCCATTTAAAAACAGGTTAATATCTTCTTTGGTGTATTTTTTTAAACTATTCAAAAATATTCCTCCTTTTGAGGGCGTATTATAACACTAAGTTTTTGAATAATTTGTCGAACGGTGTCGATGGAATAAAAAAATTTCTTTAATCAAAGAAATTCTTAATATCTATCTCTAATGCTTCAGCTATTTTTCCTAAAGTATCTAAACTAAAATTCTTATTTTTAGTTTCACTTTCTATTTCTTTTAAAAAGTCTATAGACATTCTCGCTTTAGTGGAGAGTTCTTTATAACTATAACCTTTATTTAATCTAAATTTTCTTATATTTTTTCTAACAATATTATAATAATTAATACTACTTCTTACCATTGCAACCTCTAAAGAAATCTCTAATGTCTACTTCCAGAGCATCTGCAATTCTTCCTAAAAGGTCAATAGTTATGTGTTTGCATCTTTTTAAGTTTTCTAAATCACATATATATTGTCTGGAACTTCCAGTCATATCAGCAACATTTTGTTGCGTATATCCCAAATGGATTCTAATTTTTCTTAAATTTATTCTTATAAGAGTATAATAATATTCATTATCATGAATTAAAGGTTTTTCTTGTAAAATTACGGCTCTTTTTCGCATTCAACATCACTTGTTTCTAAATTAATTATTATAAAATTTCAAATTTATAATCATAGTCTTATAAACTATACTTTTTATTTAATAGGGTGCTACTAGCACTTGACTAATTAATATAATATCAGTATAATTAAGATAAGAATAGTAAAACATCACACATGATGTGTTTATTTATGGTGATTTTATTCGGTATATGCAACATATTAAAAATAAGTATAAATTTTACATTTTTTATCATTATAAGAGTAGAAAGTATTAGGTATTAGTATGAAATTAAAAGAAATATTTAATAAGATTAAAAATTCTAAATATAAAAAAGAAATAATAACTATTATTGTTATTGTATTTTTAATAACAGTTGTTGTTACTTTAAGAGGAACACATGCTTATTATAATTATGAAAGTGCTTGGACACCAATATTTAATAGTAAAGTAGGAAACTTTGCAGGTGAGGGAGAAAGTGTAAAAGAAGGTCCACTTACAGATAGAAATACCGATGTTAATATAATCTTTTATACTCAAATGCCTGATAATCCAAATAAATATAAAGAAAGTAAGTATGTACCAGCCAGTGGTTATGAAGTAAATAGTGATGCTAGTAATTGTTACCCAGCAACAGGAGGAGAAGCCACATATAGTAATTATACAATAAAAAGTGATGGAACAGTTCATATCGAATATACGGAAAAGTCTAAACCAACCCAGGTAGTATGTCGAATATATTATGACAGAGATAAATTATCAGATGTAATTATATATGCTTATGTAGAAGATAGTACAGGAGATAGGAAATATAATAATAAAACATATAAACTAACAAATTTAATAGGAAGTAATTATACAAAAATGAGTAGTTATGAATGTAAGAATAAAAATGTTATCACAACATTCACATATAGCGCATCAACAGGCTTTCATATAGATACAACTGGCCCAAATACTTGTTATGCTTATTTTAATAAATAGAAAGGAATAAATAATGAAGAAGAAAATTTTTTTAAGAGTATTAATATCACTTTTAGTAATAGTATTAGGATATGAAAGCTATTTATACGGAAAAGATTTATCTATTTCTAATAAACCTTCAGAAGTAAGTACTAAAGATATAATAAGTAAAAATAAATCAATAGCGATAATGGTGCAAGATAGTGAAACAGATAATTGGCATGAGGCAACTGATAGGAACTCCTGGCCAAGTCCCACAACCCATGGATTTGTGGGAGCCGAATGTACAGATAGTGATGGAGCATCAATAGATTATACAAATATCTTACAATTTAATCTATCAACTTATCATGCCACAATAGATACTAAAAACAGTATTTATTGTACCTTATATTTTGCCAAAGGAAGACCAGCATTACAAGCCTTAAACGAAACAAAAGGTTCAACATTAAACTTATCTACAGCAGTAGATGGGATGTATAGATATAAAGGAACAACATCGCAAGTAATAAACAACTATATATGTTTTGGAACAACAGATAAAAATCAATGTTTAAAAACACCAGATACCTATATGTATAGAATAATAGGGATAACAAGTGCAGCAGATACTAAATTAGGATTAAGTGCCAATCAACTAAAAATCATCAAAGCAACACCCTCAGCAAAAGAACAAAAATGGGGAAGTAGTTCTAGTGATAGTTCACCATGGGACTCATCACAAGCAAAAAATCACGTAACCACATGGTATAATACAAATATAAAAGGAGCAACACCAAACGGAACATATTGGGATAGTATAGTAACAGAACAAAAATGGTATAATGCAGATCAAACAAGTAGCCCAACAACAACAGAACCAAAAGGAAGTCAAAGTGCCAAAAGCAAAGTTGCTTTAATGTATGGGACAGATTATTATAATGCAGGGACACAAAATACGACAAATTGGTTATATGTAAAAAATGGGTGGAGTACAAGTTCAACATTAACTGGAAACTCTTTAAATGAATGGACCATGTCTAGGTATGGCTACGCCAACGACGACGGCAATTATTTCCGTGC
>CANRGQ010000051.1 GCA_947630195.1 uncultured Bacilli bacterium | reverse complement strand
ACTTACATATCATTTCAACCTTTCTTTTTAATTCATCACTTATTTCTAATTCTTTAGTTTCTATTGTTAACATACATATCACTCTCACTTTCTAAATTTAGATA
Source organism: uncultured Bacilli bacterium (assembly GCA_947630195.1). Classification (GTDB taxonomy): domain Bacteria; phylum Bacillota_I; class Bacilli_A; order RF39; family UBA660; genus SIG200. The sequence goes on along the minus strand of CANRGQ010000051.1, from coordinate 9,142 downwards.
ACAAAAAAACTAACATTTCTGTTAGCATTTATTACTCTCGAAATCTTAAAAGTTCGAGTTTCCTATCATATTGGAGCAAGTGAGCGGAATCGAACCGCCGTCCCAACCTTGGCAAGGTCGTATACTAACCGCTGTACTACACCTGCATATAGAAAATAATAACAAATTTTTGCGAATAATGCAATAAAAAAATTCAAATTTTTTCTTTAATTAATTTTATTCTTTAATTTCGAAAATAATTCAAAAATATTTTGAGGAAAATTAAGCACTTAACTTGATAATAACTTCACAATATGATAAAATCAATATAGATTAGAAAGTAGGGTGCTTTTCTTGTGAAGAAGATAGTTATTATACTAATTTTATTAATAATGCCATTATTTGTATGGGCAGAATGTTCTTATCAAGATCAACTTAATTTAAATAGTAAGGCTGCCAATGTAAGAACAAATTATGAATTAAAAACAGACCGAATTGAATATGAAGATGGAGTTAGTTATGTCGAATATTTTGTTATTCATATATTAAATGTAACCAATGAAACTTATGTTGAATTATCTAACAATGTTGAAGATGGTTCTAAAATATATCATTACTCTGATACTACTGATGGTAATGTAGATATAATTTGGACTAAGACGGAAGATATTGCTAATTTTACGGTTAAAGTATATGCCGAAAGTGGAACAGCTTGTAGTGGAGACTTATTAAAGACAAGTCGTTTTACAATGCCAAAGTATAATGGCTATTATAATAGAGCTATATGTGAAGAAATTCCTGATTTCTATCTATGTCAAAAATATATATCTGTGGAAACTGTTGATGAAAGTGAATTTGTAAGTAAAGTTGAAGGATATATTAATGGGACAGTTAATAAAGATGGGGAAAAAGTAGAAGAAAAAGAAGATAAAAAAGGAATTTTAGAGTTTATTAATAAGAATAAATGGTATATAATAGGGGCTGCCGGAGTTATCGGTGTAGGTGTAGGAGTATTCGTATACCTAAAGAAAACTAAAAAACAAAGGGAGCTTGGAATATGAAAAAAGTTGTAAAAGTATTAAGTTTAGTTGCTTTAACAATGATGTTATGGACTATAGTTGTTAAAGCCTCAGGATGTGATGATATCACTATTTATTATGATAGTGGGAGAGATGGTTCATCTTCTTTTGGCGGGGCTGCTATACCCGAATTTGAATTCAGTGGTTCCAGTGGAGTAAAATTCACTGGATATTGTCATGACCCAGGAATTACTCCTAAAAAAGGAAGTAGTTCTTCATCAAGTGAAGTGCAATGTGGAAGAGTAATATTAGATCCTACTAGTAAAGATAATACTAGTAATGCTTTTGATGCTGGTTTAATATCTATCTTAACTAGTAATGCTGATTATGGTACTAAATATAAAGCCATGATGGTTTATCAAATGTTTTGGACTTTAAAAGATACGACAAGAGAAAATTTTGAAAGTTATACTAATGAATTTAGATATTGGGCTAATAAATATATGAGTGATGATAATGAGATTAAAGATTTACTTTCTTCCTTAAGAAAGAAATTTGGTAATCTAGTTATTAGATCAAAAACTTATGAAGAAACTAAAGAACCATCTACTGGTTATAATATGGATGCTTCAAGAAATTTGGTCGTAAGTGCTTTGAAAGAAGCTTTAAATTATACAAAGGCTGCAACAGTTACGGCTCCAAATCCTTCTAAAGTAAGAAGTGAAAGTAATGAAAATGGAGAAAAGGTTTATAAACAAACAATTACTTATAAAATAAATATTGATAACTTTAATTCGGATAGTGCTAAAGTCCGTTTAGAATTTAGTTGTCCAGAATGTGCTAATTATCATGCTTCATCTAAATTTTATCTTAATGGTAAAGAAGTAACTCTTAGTGATTTAGCTAATATTAATTTAGCCTCTAAAGATTATATTGTCGGAGGTACAGGAGTTGTTGAATTTAAGATTGAATTTAGTGCTAATGCTAAAGATTACTTATGTGAAGATATCGATTATACATTAAAAGTATTATATTATGATGAATCAATAAGTGTTGTAGCATATGATGTATCTGAAATGCCTAACCATAATACAGATGTTCAATCATTCTATATTGTGGCTGAATCAAATAATGAAAGAACTTTAACATTAAAAGATACTGTTTCTATGTGTACGGCTAATTGTAAGGATGTTCAAGAAATGTGTAATAACGGGGATAGTAGAGCTTGTGATATATTTAAAGAAAAATATCATAATGAATGTGTATTTTGTTCTACAAGTCTTCCAACTGTAGAATGTAAAACTTGTGAAGTTGGAGAACAAGGATTTGATATTGTGGAAGGTTATAATGTCGATGCCACTACATGTAAGACTCCAACTAAAGAAGATTTAAATATTAGAGCATGTATTGCTAATGATGAGGCTATAGATTCTGCTGGTAATTCATATAAAGAAAATGATTTAAGTAGAGTATCTTCTTATGTTAATGTTTATTGTAAAGAAGATTTCCACTTTAATATGCCAGGTACAATATCTGTTAATAGTGGTTCATACTTTGTTTTAAGAGCGGATATTGATGGTACAAAACAATGCTATACAAATCAAATAACTGATGCTGGTTTAGATGGTAAAGTTGTCGAGGCTGCGAAAGAATCAGTCGAAAATTATGAAAAATATAAAAATATATTAAATCAAATAGATGCTTATAATAAAGGACTTCAATCTGATAAAACAGCCGTTGGATATCATGTTGAAGTGGATAAGACAACAGAGGGTTGTGAAGATAAAAAGATTATGGCTGGATGTACTGATGGTGGTCCATCTGATAATACAGGTGCTTGTTGGGATGCAAATAAACAAGCCTACAGTAACCAAAAAGTTTATAATTATCGTGGTAAAGTAGTTTTAGTATCTGATTTAACTGAATGTACTTGGGGTTCTCCAGGTAGTTGTAAAACTACACCTGCTGGCGCAACCGAAGACTTAGTTGTAGGTGAATGGGTTGGATGTGGTAAATATTCATCAGCTTATGATGATGGTACAATTAGTGCCGAGACTTTAGGTGATGAATATATTAATAATTTAACTAATCAACTTGGAAGTATTGAAATTCATACTGGAACTAGAGATCCAGGACTTGCTCAAAAATGTCCTTCTTGTGGTGGAACTTATACTTATACAACTGCTACAGGAGCCACTGGTGAAGTTGCTGTAGGAACAGGACCGATTTATGATTATGTTACCGAGTTTAATAGTGCTTCGGGATACGTTGGAGGAACATTTAGTGGCCATGGTTTAGGTTCTTTAATTAATCCAAGACCATTTGAAGATGGGTGGAAAATGGCTTATCAATTTGCCCCTGAAATGTACTTCTGGTATCAAGAAGATTATATGAAAGATGTTTTAACTGATCAATTAACATTTAGAGAACCTCTTGATATCGAAACAGATCCACACTTAAAATTATGTGTAGGAGATGTAACTGACGATTATGAGAATTGTAATGGTTCTGAAGCTAATTGGAAAACAGAACATAAAGAAGGAGATACTTATACAACTAAAAATATTTGGGCTTGTGATTTAGATGGTTGTCGTTGGTTTAGTTATATTCAATCTAAAGTAACTTATTCTAAAGCATCACTAGAGGCTAAAGCTAAATTTGTAACACCAACTCAATTCTATGCTATTTATCCAACTCCAGGTATTGTTACGGCTAAACAAGGCGTTGATGTTACTAATGGTTCACCACTAGAAAATGGTTTACCAGTTTCCTTAAATGCTACAAATGGTGCAAAGAGTTATTTACTTTGGGTTAAGGATTTAGGAGAATATTATGACCATTATGAATTAGGACGTATTTGGGGTAATGAAAAGAGTGTTTTACCTACAGCGTTAAAAGAATCTAGTGCATGTTTAACTGAGAATTCCGCTTTACAATATGAAAAGAATGTCGGTACATATTATCATGGTGATGGTATCTATTCTTGTGAATATGATGTAAATATTTGTGATGCCAGTTGTAAAGCTCCAATTATAGATGAAAGTGGTAGATATACATATACAAATGATAATGGTGTATTTAAATCTAAAGTAGATAAAGCCACTTATGAGGCTGATTGTTGTCCAAATGGTAAATGTCCAACTGAAGTGATTAACAAATGTGCCATTGGTAAAGATGAAGCCGGAAATTTAGTATATTATGATGATAAAGGAAATGTTGTTAATAAGGAAGTTTATGAAGCTAAATGTTGTAAAAATGGTAATTGTCCAGTAGAATGTAAGAATTGCTTATATAATGGTAAAGATTTAATGGTTGATTATCATCAAGTAACTAATGAAAATATTAATCCAACTGATAGAGAAATGGGTCAAAACTGGAATTGGGATGATAATATTGATTCGGCACTTGAACTTAAAGCTTATGTAACAACTAAAGAAATAGAAGAATCTGGAAATTCCGTATTTGATATTGACTTTAATAATCCTAAAGAAGATGGCGACTTTGCGATGCAAGTTAAGATGGATGGTCAATTAATTTCGAAGATTAGAACTTGGAATAAGAAACCAGAAAATGAAAACTATTTGAGTAATACCTTAGAGTGTTATGATTTAGAAGATTCTAAAACTGATAGAGTATATAAGAATGTTTATTGTTATAGTACATTTATTGATTATCTATTAAGTGAAGAAGATAGTGCTAAGAAAATTAAATTTGCCGGTGTTGGTTTAAATAGACCAACAAGTAAGAGTGAAAGAAAAGCAAATAGTAGTAATTACTTTACCAATTGGATTAGTGTTAATGCTAGTGATTGGGGTATAACTGATAAGATTGCCCTTGATTATACATCACATTTTGGCAAAGAATATAATTTAGAAACTGGTGTTCAAATAGATTATCATGTTGGACCATCTTGGAAATAGAAAGGGAGGATACAGTAGATGAAAGAAGCATATTGGGGTTATTGGATTATGGTACTAGGTGTATTTGTTGTTGTAATCATGCTTTTAATTCAAAATGTAACCTCAAATAATACCGAAAACACTTATACCGTAGATCAAATAAGTGAAGCATCAATGATTGATGCCATAGATTATGCCTATTATAGACAATATGGGGAATTAAAAATCAACAGAGAAAAATTTATTGAAAGTTTTATGAGAAGATTTGCGGATAATGCCTCACTTACAACTGATTATACTTTAGTCTTTGCGGGGATTTATGAAACTCCTCCAAAGGTTGGAGTAGAAATAACTAGTAAAACAGAAAAATATGTTATAGCTTATGATGAAACATCATTTGACTTAGCAAGTAGAGTAGAAGCCATCTTAGAACAAACAAATTAGGAGGAATAAAAAATGGGAAATATAGTTGCTACTTTAAAAAGATTTATTTCAAATAAAAATACGGTAACAATTCTAGCGGTACTAGCGGGTGTTATCATTCTTTGGTATTTTTACAATTATAGAGTTAATCAAGCGATAACGACTGTAAGAGTACCTTATGCAGTAGAAAGAATTGATACGACTAGAAAAATTGAAAGTGATAATATCGAATATCGAGAAATTACAAGAAGTACTTTAAATGATAATGATATCGTTACGGATATAAATCAACTTCAAGATAAATATGTTTGTATGGGTACAAGTATTCCTGCTAATGGTTTCTTCCATACTAGTCAAGTTTGTGAAGAAACAGATTTACCTAGTTCGGTATTACAAGGAATACCTGATGGCTATACAGCCTTTGATTTACCGGTTTCGGCTAATACAACTTATGCTAACTCTATAGCTCCAGGCGATTATATCGATTTATATATAATTGTTAGGGATAGAGAAAATGATAATAAAATCTTATTTGGTAAATTAATTGAAAGTATTGAAGTATTAGTAGTTCGTGACTCATCAAATAGAGATGTTTTCTGGGATCAATCTGCTGGAGATTCTGCTCACTTATTATTTGCGGTACCAGATGATTATTTCAAATTATTAATGGTTGCTCAACAAGTTACAGGTTTAACGATAAGACCAGTACCTAGAAATGGTTCTTATACGCAACATCCTGGAGAAACGCAAATTTCCAGTCAAGATTTATATTCATATATTATTAATCAATCTGTAATGTTAGGTGATGAAGGATAATTTAGGAGAATAAAAAGAAAGGAAGGGGAAGGCTTTTGAACGATGCTATCTTTTCACAGATAGACTTTGGGCCTTTAAAAGAATTTTTAGATGATGATAATGTAACCGACGTTTCTTATGGAAACCAAGGTCAAGTTCATTTAAAAACTCTGGATAAAGGTGTCTATCGTGTTGAAAGACCCGAAATAAACAATGCTCTTTTGGAAAAATTAGCATTCCAATGTGCGAATGTCATGGGTAAAACATTTAATATGGCCCATCCATTCCTTGATGCTGAATCCGCTGAATTACGTTTAAACTTTATTCATGATTCAATTTCAACTAACGGAATATCTTGTGTTATCAGAAAAACACCTGCTAAAATAAGACTTAATAAAGAGAAACTTATTAGTGAAAAGTATGTAACAGAAGATATGTTAGATTTCCTTCTAACTTGTGTAGAAGGACACTGCAATATTATTGTTAGTGGAGAAACTGGTAGTGGTAAAACTGAACTTGTTAAATACTTAGCAAGTCATACCAAAGAAAATGAAAAAATTATTACTATCGAAGATACTTTGGAACTCCACTTAGATAAGATTTTCCCTCATAGAGATATTGTGGCAGTTAAAACGAATAATATTGCCAGTTATTCTGATGTTTTAGTTGCTTGCATGCGGCAAAACCCGAGATGGATTTTACTATCCGAAGTTCGTAGTGCCGAAGCCGTTACAGCCGTTCGTAACTCTATTTCATCAGGACATAACATTATTTCCACTATCCACTCTGATAGTGCGAGAAATGTACCAATGCGGCTTTATTCCTTACTGGAATCAAGTCAAGATATTGATCAATTCTTAAAATCTATCCATCGTTATGTCCAACTAGCCGTGCATGTTAAAGGTTACATGAGTGCCGAGTTAGGAAGATTCCAAAGAGAGATTGTGGAAGTATGTGAATTTTATGTAGATGAAGATAATAATGCTGGTTACAACATTATTTATAAAAAAGGTTTAGATGGAAGCTTACATTTTCAAAATCCTACTAAATACTTAAAAGATTATTTAGGTAGCCAAGGTGTTTCCTTAAAAGAAAATTTGTTTATTGAAACAGAAAAAGAAGTAAAAGAAAATGAAGAAAAACAAAGTGTGATAACAGAAGAAATAGATACATTATAAAAAGGGAGGTGCTTATTTTGCGAACAATGCCAGAATTATTAATTTTACTTGGTTTAGCTATTTTTGTTTTGATGTATAGAAACAATAAAAATGGTAAATCTTATAAAGAAGTGTTTGATAAAGTGGAAGGTATATATGATAAATATGCACCATATTCTTTTAAAGTGGTAAGAGAGAAATCAAAAGAATTAGGTCAAGAATATACAACGAAACAATACATTATGCAAGTAGTAATGCTTGGTGGTTTTGCGGCTTTAATTGGATATTTCTATTTTTATAGTATTATTTGGGCTGCCGTATATGCCATAGCTACCATTGCTTTTATTCCATATCTTGCTTATCTTAGATGTCAAAGAATCTATAGTGAATTTATCTTTGAACAAATTCAAACTTATACCACTAACGTTATTATGGAATTTAATACAACGCAAAGTTTTGTTAAAAGCTTAGAGGGTGTAAGAGATTCCGGAATTATTGAAGAACCTGTTTTAGGAGATATAAAGAAAATGATTGATTTATCTTATGTTAATGGAACAATTGATGAATCAATTGAGTATTTTAATAGTAAATACCCATTCTATATGGTTAAGAATATGCATCAATTATTCTTACAAATTACTAAAGAGGGTGCTAAGGATGCGGGAGAATCTTTAGAAAATATGTCTTTAGATATCGATGCCTTAGTGGAAGGTGTATACAGAGACCAAATGGATAGAAAGAATTTCCATACGAGATTCTTAACATTCGCCGCGGTCCTATTCTTCTTAGTAATAGTAGTGGAATTCATGCTTGGAGAAGATAACTATATTGAACTTATTAGTATTTGGTATGTTCAGTTAATCTTACATATTATAATAATTATAAATGTTTACTTCTTAATAACTGGTGAGAAGTATTACAATGAAGATGTGGGGGCTGAATAATGCAAATAGAAATAATTTTAATCGCGGCCTTAATATTTTTAGTATTAACTTATAATGGTCAAGTAAGTATTAAAGATTTAATTAATGATAACTTTGGTTTATTTAGAAAACTAAAAGAAGAAGATTGGGACTTCTATGTTCGAGCTAGATATGGGGATAATGTTAATTCTGATGCTATATTTACCAAAAGAATTAGAAATGGTCTTCTTGTAATTGTCGTATCTTTATTCTTCTTCATTCAAAAGCTTAATGCCATGTATGTTTTAATCTCCTTTGTTTTAGGCTTTGTCATCTTTAAATTAGATTATATTAATATTAAATCATTTTATAAAAAGCATATGTTCTATATTGATAGTATGTTACCCCATTACTTAAAGAGTATTGAAATTTTAATTCAACACTATACAGTACCGGTAGCAATTGGTAAATCAATAATAGATGCTCCAGATATCTTTAAAGATGGACTTCAAGAAATGATTAATGAAATAAATTCAGGGGTTGATACGATTGATCCTTATATGAATTTTGCGAAGAAATATCCAGTAAGAGATTCCATGAGAATGATGCGTTTATTATATCGTTTAAGTTTAGGTAGTCAAGATCGAAAACAAGAGCAAATGTTAATGTTTTCAAGAACTATTTCGAACTTACAACAAAAAGCGAGAGAAACAAAATATAAAAATAGATTAGATAAGATGGAAGGTAAAACGATGAGTATGCTTATTTCAACTGCTGCGGGTGTTATGGTCTTACTAGTATTTGCCGTTTTACAAATGATGAACTTATAAAAATTTAATCCAAAGAGTGAAAGAGATTTCATTCTTTTTTAATGATTTATTTTTAAAATTTACTCTATGAGTTTGAGTTTCCGTAAAAAATAAAGAAAATAAAAAGTTAGAAAAAATGTTGAAAACTTTTTCTAACTT
>CANRGQ010000050.1 GCA_947630195.1 uncultured Bacilli bacterium | reverse complement strand
TATTTCGTAAAATAAACCATCTTCGTTTTCTCTTTAGACTAAAAGTCTTAGATAATCTTTGTCTTCTATCTTCCCTAGTATATAACCATAGCCATATAATCACTCAAGTTATAGAAGGCTTAAGGCGAACCGCACGCGTATTGTTCACATTGTTGTAGTCCAAGGAGCCGTCCGAATTCACATTCCACGCCCAGTAATTGCTGCTATTGTAGCCATACCTATCATAATTATCAAGATTACCTATCTATATTATATCGTAAAACTATTAAATTAAAAATATTAGTGTATACAACATAAATATATTTTTTAATTTAGTACTTGGCGCCGACTCAATTAGGAAAGAACTATGTTCCTTTTTTTATGGAAAAAATAATTTTACTTCACTTTTTAATTTACCTCTTTACTTTATGTATCATTTATTGTATAATTAAATTGTTAAGGGAATATAATATAAATAGAGATATTTATATTATATCTCTATTTGCGAGCCAGTTAAGTGGTTCGACCCGCGTTGGTGCTAGGCGCCGCTTATAATTGCAACCTTCATGGTTGCTTTTATAATGCTATAATTTTTTCTTGATAATTCTCTTATTATATTTCTCATTTCATCTTTTTCAAGAAAATATTTTTCAAGACTTGAATAATTTGATTTACTTTGATATTTATAATTTATTTTATCTATACTTGTAAGCATATCTGCTATTTGAAATAATCTATTTTCAACATGATCAAATTCTACTATATGTTCATAATTATTAAAATTTTCTTTAAATACTTTATCTATTACTTTAGCTAAGTCTTTTTGTCCATTGTCATAATATACTTCTATTTTATTGAACTTGTTAAAATAATTTTCATTCCTTTTTATCATATTATTTATTTCATTATAGATTTTCTTTTTTAATGTTTTTAAATTACTAGCATATTTTTTATCAATTATAATTGTAAAATATTTTGCTTCAATCTTTTTGGCAAACAAATACAAAGCATTAAAAATACTTTTTCTTACATTTAAAGGTAATTTACTATATTCTCCCCTTTTACTAATTAAATTAGACATATGAATCATTCCCTCATAACCAATCCTTTTTAATCTTTTATTTAAATCATTTATTTCTTTTGTTATATCATATTTGGGATTATATAAAGCAAACGACACTAAATAATATTTAGATGAACCAATTCCATTACCAGAATCTCCAGATTCATCAATATAAATTTTTAATAAATTTGCTACTTTTAATGCTGTCATGTTGTAAAATATTTATATGATTTTTATAATATCATATTTTTCTCCCTTCACTATTAATATTGTAAAAAAATCTTTGATTTCCTTTTTTTCCGGGAAATTTCTTTTAAAAAAGAACACATTTGTTGTAAAACACAAAAAAAGTGAGATTACTCTCACCTTTTTTAAAAACTTGTTTTTTAATTAGTCGATATCAATATATTTCTTTTCGGGAATTTCTTTAGTTTCTTCTACTTTTGGAACAGTTAATGTTAAAATACCGTTTTTAAATGAAGCTTTAATATCTTTATCACTAACTTCATCTCCAACATAGAAGCTACGAGAACATTCTCCAAAATATCTTTCTCTTCTTACAAATTTGCCTTTTTCTTCTTCATCATTACTTTTATTCATTGAAGCCGAAACATTTAAATAACCATTGTCGATATCAACTTTAATATCCTCTTTCTCATAGCCTGGTAAATCCATAATAATGCTATAATCATGTTTGTTTTCTTTAATGTCTGTACGCATTACTTTACTTTCTCTTGGACTAAAGAATGGATCTTTAAATAACTCCTCCCATAAATCAAAATTATCTCTTCTTGGTATCATCATCATATAACAATCATCTCCTTTTATATTTTATATAATTATAATACCCGTAAAAGGCAATCTTTATGTCCTTTACATTTATAATTATAGCACAAATTTTAGCAATTGCAACACTCGAGTGCTAATTTCATAAAATTTTCACATTTAATCGTCTAGTTTATTCATTAAAGCACAATATAATATGATAAATAAGGAAACGATAGCCAAAAGAATTTTAAAAATCACCATACTATTAATTAAACTAGCTAAGAATAGAATTATATAACCTAAAATTCTTGATATATTTAAAGAGATTTCTGCTAAAACTTGATGTTCCACTAAATAATTATGCATTACTTCTTTATCTTTATTTATTACTTCATATCTTTTAGTTTCGGCTTTATTAATTAATAAAACCAAGAAAACACTTTCACATAATTCATAAATAATAATAGTGGCTTTATTAATAGAAATTAGTAAAATAAGAGTACTTGCAATCATACATATAGCACTAACTATACTAATATTTTTAGTGTTATTTAATCTTTTCTGGAAAATATAAACCGAAACAATTGAACAGAAAGAAAAAATAGTTGTAAGTATTCCTAAATTCAAAGAAGTCTTAAAAGTCATAACAATTAAAATAGTAATTAGAGTATCTAAAAGATAACTAATTATTCCATCACAAGCAATTAATTTATAAAATACTTTAAAACTTTGATTATCTTTAATATAATGGAAATATTTTTTTAAATCATATTTTTGTTTAACAATTTTTTTCTTATCTTGAATAAGTAGAGAAAAAGAAAATTGGAAAAAAGAGAGTAAAAGAATAATTTTAGCAATATAAGGAAATGATGTAAACTCAATTGACACTCCTAAAATAAAAGGGATAATTACTTGTAATATTTCACTTATAATGGACCTTAGAGAAATAAAGTCATTTTCTTCCTTTGCTGTATACTCATTAATTAAAGCATGACCCGCACTCCAAAATAGTCCTTGCACTAGACCATAAAAAGAACCTAAATAAAGATAATAGTCTACTATTCTTTCCTTTAAAAAGGCAATTAATAAAATATAAAAAGAATACATTATAATACCTAGACGAAAAATCCCAACTTGACTTTTATTTTTAATAATTCTTCCTAATACTAAAGATGTTAACATAATGAAAATAAATGACATTATATAATAAAGAGAAATTAAACGATAATCATAATTAGTTAAAGTTATAAAATATGCCACCATAAAAGTATTTAAAAACATATATAGTATATTATTAATACATGTGCAGCCAATTAAACCAATGATATTGCGATTTAATTTCAATTTTTGCATCTTACTTCACCTAAATAAAGTATAACACAAAAAAAGGAATTTGACTTCCTTTTTAAGTATTACTTTTTAATATCGTTAGTAAAAAATACTAGATTGATATCAAAATAAAATATGTACTAAGTAATACCTGTGTACATATTTTTATTATGACCTATTTATCTTCTTTTATCGTGCCATTTTTTAGTAAATTATCATCATCTTTTTGGTTGTTTAAAGCAATGCCCACCGTAAATATATAAGACAAAATATAAAACCAAATCATTAAGACCACAATAGAAGCAAGTCCACCATATAAGGCTTGATATTCAGCATAACTTGTAACATACCATGAATAAATAATCGTAACAATTACCCAACCAACAGTCGTAAACAAAGCCCCATAATTGATTACTCTATCTTTATGAGGTTTATCTGGAGCCACCGCATAAATAATCCTAATGATAATAAACATAATAAGCCAAGATATCGGACCTTTAATTAAATCAAATATTTGGACTATTCTTAAAGTTATCGCCGAATTTAAATTAACTTCTTGAATTAAATCAATAATTAAATTACCAAATACTGGAACAATTAACATGAAGACTAATAGTAAAACAAGTAAGAAAGTCAAACCAAAAGCTTTTAATCTTCTTTTTAACCAATTTTTGTTTTCAATTCCATAAATGGTATTACTGGCCGTAATAATTGAATCGGCACCATTACTGGCGATATAAAAACCGATGATAACCGTAATAAAGAAATGAATACCGGAATTATTACTTAAGTTTACGCCTAGAATTAAATTAGCCATTTCTTTGGAAAAAGAATTAGCAATAAAATCATATAATACAGAAACCGATAAATTTAACATCGAAGCCGCATAAGAAATTAATCCTAAAGCCGGGATGATGGCTAAAACTAAGAAGAACGCAATATTACCGGGTAACACAATCATATCACTTCGTCTTATAACTTTCACAAAATTTTGGATAAACTCTTTTATTTTATTTTTAGCACTGGTAACTCTTTTCTTCATCATTTACCACTTACCTTTTTATTTTTCATATCCATCGTGGCTTCCGTTAAGGCATCTTCAATGGTTTTTAAATTATTTAAAATCATACTATAACCAAATTCGGCTCCAAAATTATATGGAAGTTTACCTAATTCTTTATTTAATTTATGAATATAATTAATAATTTGTTTTTGCGAATAACCTACTGTATAAATTACAAACTCATTACCATCACTACGCATAAGCTCACTATTATCAAGTTGGGTTTTGATTAACGCATTCGCCGCTGCTTGAATTTGTTTGTCTCCTTCACTTACCCCATATTTATCATTTATTTCTTGAAGACGATTTAAATCAACAACAATTATCGTTTGGGGATATATCGTATTATTACTCCAAGTTTTCATAAAATCACTTAAGTAAGCTCTATTTTTAAGACATGTAAGTTCATCAATAAATCTAATCTTATCATCTTTTTTAAGTCTTCTCGCAATTCTTATTTTTTTAGAATTATGATAAACAATAAAACCACTTACTAAAACTAAAATAATACTCAAGATGAAATAGATAGCAATATTATTTAAAATGCTTCCATGACTAACAGTCTTCATATGACTCGTTATACCATTATTAATAACGGTATGCGGATCTAAATAATTAATATATCTATCAAGTAAAGTTTTTAAAGTTTCATTACCACTTTTAATTCTAAAGTAATATTCATTATTTAAATAATCTTCATAACGACTAACATAGTTATTAAGTCTACTATTATGGTAATAATTATAAATATATGTATCCATCACAATAATGGCATTCTCGCGATTTAGTTTAAATAACTCTTCATTATTTTCATAAGTTTTGATATTAATATTCCCAATACTATTTAAATAATTTTCTAAAACACTACCCTTTTCCACATAAACAGTTTCCCCTTGTAAACCATATACGGAATTAATAACTTTTAAATTATTATAATGGGCAATAATAGACATGGTACTTATAATACCTGTCTCACTTTTTAAATAATTAGAATTAATACCTGTATTAAAGTCAAAATACAAATCAACTTTATTATGGTTAATTGCATCAACTAATTTAGTTTCATTACTATATTTAGTAACATTAAAGAAGATACCACTAAACTTACTAAATTCTTGAAGGTATTCCGCAATAATTCCCCCATAATTGCCACTCATAATAACTTCATAAGGACTATTATTAATGAAGGCATAGTTATAGTTTACAGAAAGTAGTTTATCCACTTCTTTATCACTAATATTTAAAGAATCAGTAAATATTTTAAATTCTTCTTCTTTAATATATTTATTTAAATTTTTATCTTCCCATTTATGATAGTATTTTTCTAAGATACTACTGAAAATATCGCCACTTCCCGAAAGATAATAATAAGTATTAATATCACTTAAATGATAAGCTATATTTAAATTTTTAGTTAATATTTCATCTAAATATTTTATTCTTGGTAAAATAATATATTTTTCTTTAGAATCTAAGGATGTAAATAATTCATCTATTTCATCATAACCATTTAAAGTAATATTATCACCCTTTAAATAAGTACTGATAACACTCCTGTCTTCATTTAAAATACCAATAGTTAAACCTTCTAAATCAGAGTTTGAATTAAAAGTAGTTTTATCTTTACTTAAAATAACATAATGATCAGTTAGAAAAACTAAATTATCGTTATTTGCTTCATGCGTATAATTTAGATTAACCCCGGCTTGGGTACTTAAAGCATTGGTCGAAACCACATTAACATTTATCCCATATTCGGCCTTGAAATCCTCTAGAAAGTCATAGAAAACCCCATGGCCATCTTTACTAACGATATTCTCATCTTTAACCACATAAACATTTTGAACATTATTTATATTACTATTAATCCAAGTTCGCTCTTCACTTGTTAAATTATTTGAATTAGTAATATTTTTAATTATTATAAGCGTCCCAATCCCTATTAAAAGGATAATTATGGGAGTTATAATAAACCAACTCTTCTTTTTCATAATTATTCATTACTTTCTTTAACATTATTGTTAGCCCATACAGTTGTGCCACTACCATTAGAGTTATGAGCTCCCATTAAAGTAAATTCATTTGATTTTATGGTAAGTTCAATATCATATAATTTAAGTTCATCTTCATTAAATAAAGGTATGACTTCTTCGGCAATTTTTTTAGCGTCATCTAAAGTTGTTCCGTCATTAAAAGTAATGGTAATATAAACTACTTTACCTTGTAAATTAGAAGTTACCTTACTTACTTTCTCATTTTCCTTTAATTTACTTTCAATATCTTTAAATAATTCTTCACTTAATGGTGTATCTTTAATACTATCAAGTCTACTTCCATATTTATTGGTATTAGAACCATAGAAATACTTAATAGATACTCCTAAAAAGACTATTAAACAAACAATTAAAATGACTCCTAGAACAAATAATACTTTATTCTCTGTCCATATTTTTTTTATTTTATTCAAAATAATTCACCTCTTTGGCTAATAATATTATACTATGTATTTAATTTTATGGCAAACTGTAACTAACTTTGTCAATTTTTTGTTAATTTGACATTTGTTGGCAAACATAGTATAATATGTCCTAATTTAAAGGGGGAAAATATGAAAAGGATATCTGTAATAGTTACGGCTTATAATGAAGAAAAATATATTTTAGAATGTTTAAAAAGTATTGCTAATCAAACATATAAGAATATAGAAATCATTCTTGTAAATGATGGAAGTACCGATAATACCTTATTAATAAGTCAAGATTATTTAAAAACAGTTAGTCTTCCTTATCTTATTATTTCTGAAGATAATAAAGGGGTATCTGCAGCACGAAATATTGGTCTTAAACACGCAAGTGGCGATTATATTAAATTCTTAGATGGGGATGATACTTTAAAAGAAAATGCTTTAGAAGAAATGTTAAAAACCGCTTTAAAATATGATGCTGAAGTTGTTAAAACTAGTTTAAATGTAATGTATAAACATTTTAATTTAAAAAATGGTTACAACACCATGAATAATAAACCAAAACAAGGTATTATAATAAATGATCATAAAGATTTTATTGTTTTTGAAGCAGTGGGTATTGGTAACAAATTATATAAAAGAAGCATTTTAGAAGGAATAGAATTTCCCACTTTTAAAGAAAAAAGAATTCCGGAAGATTTAGCCGTTACACCCCTTATTTTAGCCAAATCTAATGTTATAGGTATTGCCCCTAAAAGCTTAGTAAATTATCGAAAACATCAAGAAAGTTTAACTCATACGAGAACCATTGATGAATCTATATGGTATTTAAATAGTTTAAAAGCTCTAGATTATTTAGAAAATTTATTTAGAAAACATAATTTATATCAAGATTATCAAGAACAATTAGCTAAAATTAATATGACCTATCGTTTTTTAGAAAGTATCGGGATGCTTTTTCAAAATGATTATCCCATCAAAATTAAATTAAATATTTTTAGAAGACTAACTACACTTGCCTATAATAATTTACAAGAAGCTTCCCTTAATCCTGAATATTATCATAATGAATATATATGGTGGTATTATTTCTTTAGTAAAGTCTTTACTAAAATTACCCAAAGTTTAAATCTTGATAAAGAAGATAAAGAATTAATAGAAGAAATAAAAGAATTACATTTAAAAAGGTAGATATAATTAAATTAATTTTCTACCTTTTCTTTTTGGTATTCCCCATCTAAACTAAAACTTTTGGCATCCGTTATTTTTACGTTAACAATTTTACCTATAACATCTTTACTACCAGTAACATTTACCAGTTTCATCGTATCAGTATAACCATAGACTTTACTTCTATCTTTTTCACTTTCTCCTAAAATTAAAACTTCCACAGTTTTACCAAGTAACTTTTGATTACTTTTATTAGAATAATAATTGACTAAATTATTTAACTCTTGTAATCTTTCTTCTTTTTCTTTCATTGGAGTCTTATCTTCCATTAAAGCGGCGGGAGTTCCTACTCTTGGTGAAAAGATAAATGTATAAGCTCCATCAAATTCACATTTCTTTACGACATCTAAAGTTTCTTCAAAGTCTTCCCTAGTTTCATTAGGAAATCCGACAATAATATCGGTCGTAATAGCCACATTAGGTATTCTTTCTTTCATTTTATTAAATAATTTTAAATATTCATCCTTAGTATATCTTCGATTCATTCTTTTTAAAATATTATCACTACCAGATTGCAAAGGTAAATGAATATAAGGCATAATATTTTCATATTTACTAATAACCTCAATCATTTCATCCGTAAAATTCCAAGGATGACTAGTTACAAATCTTACTCTTTTAATTCCTGTTTTAGCCACACATTCTAACAATTCGCTAAAAGTAGTTCCGATATCTATTCCATAAGCATTAACATTTTGACCAAGTAAAGTTACTTCTAAATAACCCTTTTTAATTAAATCTTCAACTTCTTCGATTATATCTTCTAATTTTCTACTTCTTTCTCTTCCTCTCGTATAAGGCACTATACAATAAGTACAAAACTTATCACAACCATACATAATATTAACCCAAGCCGTATATTTCGAATCTCTTTCATAATTCATTCCTTCAATTACTTCATCACTATTCGAATATACCTCTATTTCTTGTTTCGAATTATTTTCTAATAATAACTTTGGTAGTTCATGAATATTATGCGTTCCAATAACAATATCAATATATTTATGTTTATCTAAAATATCTTTAATAAAGTCTGGTTGTTCACTCATACATCCGGTTAAAACTATTTTAAAGTCTTCTTTATTTTTCTTTAAATAATGACATTTACCTAAAAAGCCCACTACTTTATCGCGAGCATTTTCTCTTATAGCACAAGTATTTAAAACTACTACATTAGCATCTTCTATTTTTTCGGTATTTTCCATACCTAAAGTTTCAAGGTAACTTCTAATAGCTTCACTATCATGCACATTCATTTGACAACCATAAGTTCTTAAAAAATACTTTTTACCTTTAAAGACTTCTTTATAATCTTCTTTTAAATTTATATATTTATTATCTTTACTACTTCTATCTTTAGCAATATTTAAATCTGGTAAATGCATAATATCACTTCCTTCCCTGTATTCTACCAGAACAATAAGTAAAACTCAATAAATAAATTTTATTTCGTTTCACCTTGATAAGCCTCACGGCTTATCTTTCCTGCTTCATTGGATTTCACTCCTCCACAGGCCATA
>CANRGQ010000049.1 GCA_947630195.1 uncultured Bacilli bacterium | reverse complement strand
AATAAATTGCCTCTAAACCCTCCAAGGGTTTACGTGCTAAAGCACGTGGCCTGAACCTTTTTTTCGATACGGTCAATTATTTAACATTAATCTTTAAACATCGTTAAAATCGCATCTTTATAAATGTTTTTAGCAATTTGTTCCCCATTAGGAATAAAATTAGTAACTAAATCAATACAAACACCAGCATTGATTTCCATTAGATAAAATTCATTATTATTTAAAATAATATCAACAGAAACAAAACGGACATTTAACTTTTTAGTAACATTTACGGCAAAATCTTCAATATCTTTTTTTAATTTTTGGGAGGTTATTAATCTTGCCGTTGCCCCTTTATTTAAATTAAAACGCCAATCATAAGTAAATACTTCACCCTTTTTTAAAACTTTTTTATATTTCTTTAAATCAATATGCGAAAAATAAGTGGGATTTAATTCTATTAATAATTCTTTAATACTTTTTTCACCATCTCCGATAACAGTTGATTTAATTTTTTCAAAAGAAAGTCTGGGAACACCATCTAAAACGATAACCCGGTATTCATGTGAAATATCATAAAAGGGACAAATACTAATAGAAAAGTTTTTTAAAAATAATTTTTTACTTATTTTCTTTAAATCTTTTTTCTTGGTTATATGATAAACATCATTACCTTGCGAACCTAAATTAGGCTTTAAAACAACATTATGATTATAAAGATTAAAATAATTATTTAATAAATTATTAGTATTTTTACCATAACTATTTTGAGGATTCCAAAGGATTTGATATTCAATTATAGGAATATTTAAATTATGACATAAATCATACAAAGCATATTTATCATCCATAATACTGCCAATAGCTTGGTCATTTAAAGGAAAGTGATAACCAATAATATATTTAATTATATTATTCTTTTCTAAAACAAAACCCCAATCATGAGAAATTATAGTACATTTTATCTTTTCTTCTTCACAAATACTTGTAATCATCTTTTTATAATTCATCATTCATTCCTCTTTCGTTTAACAAATAATTAAATATCAGAATATATTATAAATGTAAGGAGTGTTTTTGTGAAGAAAAATTTTTTATATGTTTTAACTAGTGTAATTGGAATAGTAGTTCTGGCCCTAATAGGCAGTTTACTATTTAAAGATAAAGAAGATGACCAAGATTTACAAACCATTAAAGTGGCGGAAGTAACTCATAGTATTTTCTATGCCCCTTTTTATGTAGCAATGGAAAATGGCTATTTTAAAGAGGAAGGAATTGATATTGATTTACTTTTAGTTAGTGGTAGTGATAATGTGGCGGCATCTGTTCTAGCCGGTGATACCAATGTCGGTCTTGCTGGTCCAGAGTCCGCAACTTATGTTTATCTTGGTGGTGAAAAAGACTATTTAGAAGTATTCGCAGGCCTTACTAAAAGAGATGGCCAATTTATCTTAAGCCGCAGTGGGAAAGAATTTACTTGGCAAGATTTAATTGGTAAAGAAATTTTGGTAGGTAGAAAAACCGGAATGCCTGGTTTAAGTTTTTTAAGAGCCTTAAAAAATGAAGGTATCAAAGAAAGTGATGTTAATATTAACTACTCTATTGAATTTGGCGAACTATCCGGAGCTTTCATCGGAGGTGTTGGTGACTACGTTAACTTATTTGAACCTCTAGCAAGTAAACTAGAAGCAAATAATAATGGCTATGTTGTAACAAGTGTCGGAGCTTCATCTGACCCATTCCCATATACCGCCTTCTATGCGAAAAAAAGCTTCCTTAAAGAAAATAAAGAATTATTAACTTCTTTTACGAAGGCAATTAAAAAAGGGATGGACTTTACTTTAAATAATGACGCAGAAGAAGTTGCTAAAATTGTTCAAAATCAGTTTAGCGATACAAGTGTTGATGATTTAAAAATAATGATTGAAAGATATAAAAAAGCGGATGTTTGGTTAAGTACACCCGTCGTTGAAGAAGAATTCTTTAATACTTTAATTGATTTACTTAAAGAAAATGATTTAATCAATAAGACAGTTTACTATAAAGATTTGGTTTATAATCTTTATGAATAATATCTTAGAGTTTAAAAATATAACTAAAAATTACCATACCAAAGAAGGCGAAATTAAAGCCTTAGATAATTTTAATTTAGATATTAAAAAGGGCGAAATAATATCATTGGTTGGCCCTTCCGGATGTGGAAAGTCGACTCTTCTTGCCATTATTTCTTCCCTAGATAAGGATTATATGGGCACCATTAATAAGAAGGATAACCTTAAAATGGCTTATATGCTGCAAAGTGATGCCCTCCTTCCTTGGCTTACTATTTATGATAATGCTATTTTAGGTCTTAAAATAAATCATAAAATGACCAAAGAAAATTTAGAATATGTTGATTACTTACTTGATTTATATAAATTAAAAGACTTTAAAAATAATTATCCCAAGAATTTATCCGGAGGTATGAAACAAAGACTAGCCTTAATTAGGACTTTAGCAATAAAACCCGATATCTTACTTTTAGATGAGCCTTTTTGTGCTTTAGATGGGCAATCAAGACTTTTAATTAGTAATGATGTTTATCAAATATGTAAGAAGGAAAATAAAACAGTTATCTTGGTAACCCACAATATTGAGGAGGCCATTACTTTTTCTGATAGAGTTGTGGTTCTTACCGAAAGGCCAGCGAAGATAAAAAGAATAATAGAAATTGATATTGAAAATAAAACTTCTGTTTTAGAACGAAGAAAAGATAAATTAGGTCAAAAATATTTTGATATCATATGGAAGGATTTAAATAATGAGTCCTGAACAAAAGAAATATTTAAAAGATATTAAAATTAATAAAATTAAAATCTTATTTTGGCAATTATTTTTATTAATCTTATTTTTTGTTCTATGGGAAGTTTTAGTGCAAAATGGTCTTATTAGTTCTTTTATCTATTCTAGTCCTTCAAGAATAATTAAAACAATTATTACACTAATAAATGACCATAACTTCTTTATCCATGTTTATACAACTTTAAAAGAAGTAATTATTTCCTTTGTCTTAGGAATTGCTTTAGGTTTTATAATAGCTATTATCTTATATGAATGGCAAAGATTAGCTAAAATACTAGACCCCTATTTAACAATGTTAAATTCGCTTCCTAAAGTAGCTTTAGGGCCTTTAATTATTATTATATGGGGCGCTAATATTAAAAGTGTTGTTGTGATGGCTTTACTTATTAATTTAATTGTGAGTATTATCACTATTTATAATGGCTTTTTACAAACTGATGAGTATCGTCTAAAATTATTTCAAACAATGAATGCAAGTAAATGGCAAACTTTAATAATGTTAGTTATTCCTAGTAGTTATCAAACTATTATTGCTTCTTTTAAATTAGCGATAGCCCAAAGTCTAGTCGGTGTTATTATGGGGGAATTTTTAGTTAGTAAAATGGGTATTGGTTACCTTATTGTTTATGGTAAACAAGTCTTTAATTTAGATTTAGTTATGACAGGTATTATTTTACTTGCTATTATTTCTTATATTCTCTATAAGTTAATTATAATCTTAGAAAAAAGATTATTAAAGCATTTAAATTGAAAAAAATAATCACGTTTTTTTAGAAATGTGATTATTTTTTAATTTTAATTACTAAATATTTGAACCCATTGATATTTATATTTACTAGCCTCATCTTTAAATATACCAATACCAATCTTTTTATAATTAGAATTAATCATATTAGCATAATGGCCACTTGAATTACGCCATTGAACAGCAGTTGCTTTAACCGTAGAATTTCCATAAGCAATATTTTCTCCTAAAGTAGAACGACTAATATTTAAATCACTTAATACTGTAAAACAACTATCATTTCCACTCATACCAGGTCTTTCATGTGAAAACTTACCAGAATATGCTATTTCTATGGCTCTAACTGTCGCCGCAATAGACAAATCTCTATCTATTGTTAAAGGTTCTGCACCTACTTCAGCTCTATATTCATTAACATATTTTAACATTTCATTTTGTGAACTTAAATTACCATTAACAACTTCAGTTGCTTCATTTAAAATACTCTTAGTATTTCCATTATAATTAGAAGAATCTAATTTATATGATACTCCAGCAGGAACTTTTTCTTCCGTATTATCACTATATTTTAAGACAAAGTATTGATATACTTCTGTTACCTTAGTACCATATTTATAATCCACTGTTTGACCATTTTCTTCTGTATAATCAAAATCTACCCATTCTTTATCAGGGTTAGTACTTTTGGGCGGAGTTTTACTACTAGAAGTTGTTTTATTAGAACTAGTAGTATTTTTATTAGTTGTTGTTTTCTTTTCTTCTTTTTTATTTACTTTTAAAGTGAATTCTTCTTCTACTTTATTATTACTACTATCGACAGCCACATATTTTAAAGTATAAGTTCCTTCTTTATTAAAATCATATTCGCCTTCAACAGTAGCCTTTATCTCTTCTTTAGAATTGTCCGTTACTTTAACATCTTTTAATAAATCTATTTCCGTTCCTACTGTGGTATTTAATTCTTTTTGATATTCAATAACTGGAATAGTACTATCTTTTATATTAATAGTAAATTTATATTCTTTTTCTTTACCTTCTTCTTTATATTTAACTACTAATTCTTTTTCTCCTAAAGTACTAGTATCTACTGTTTCATCACTACTTAGAATTTCTACATCTTTACTATCACTTATAAAAGATAATAAATTTACTTCACTATTTACTTCCACTTCTAAATTATCGATTAATTTAATTTTTGAAGTTTCTTCTTTTACATCTTTATTTTCTTTCTTATTTACGAAAATAAATACCCCTAATGAAATTAAGATAATTGCAAGCACACAAACAACAATAATTATTACTTTCTTTTTACTATTTTTCTTAATTTTTTCTTCTTTTTTCATAAACTCACCTCTATTTTATCGTTTTCGACTTACTATATCTCGTTATTTTAAATAAGCGAAAAATTTAAAATTTAAATACTTATATTTCTTATATATAAATAATTTCAAGTTAATTATACCACTTTGTGCGTATTTAGAGAAGAAAAAACTATTTATTAATTTTAAATGGGAAAATTATTCAAGTAAGGAATGATTATTAATGAATGAAAATAGATTAGAACAACTAAAAGATGAAAGAAATTTAAAATCTAAAGAAGTAGCTCAATACTTAAAAGTATATGAATCAACCTATTCCGAATGGGAACATAGTAAAATACCAATTCCCACCAAAAGAATAATTGAACTAGCGGACTTTTATAAGGTTAATATTGATTATTTATTAAATTTATCTAAGGATAGAAGATTAATTAATAAACCAACTAAACTTGATTTAAAAGAAATTGGAAAAAGACTTAAAAGCATTCGTTTAGAACTTGGTTTAACTTTAAGAGAGTTGGGAGATAAACTTAATACTTCTTTTTCAGCATTAGCCAGTTATGAACGAGGAGAGCATTTAATTCAAAGCGAAACATTAATTACTTTATGTAAGTTAAGTAACTACTCTATTGATTATGTTTTAAATAGAGATAAAGAAAATATTAAAATTAAAAAGAATACGCAAGTGTATTCTTAAGATAATGAAACTCAATTAGAGTTTTTTATTTTTAATTAATATTATAACTAATCCACTAATTAATATAATTAACCCTATAATAGGTATTAAATAATAATTAGACCATTTAAATTTCTTAACATTTTCTTTTTCTATAACTTCTTTTTTATTTTCTTCTACTTCTTTCTCTTCTTTATCTCTTGTAATATTTAAAATATAAGATGATTCGGATTTATCTTCAGCCACTACTTTTATAGTAATTATATTTTCCCCAACATTTAATTCATAATTTTTTAAACCATCAACATTTGCTTTGTTAGATTCAGTTTGACCATTTATTGTAATATTATTTGTTTCAAATGGGACATTTAAAGTATAAAAATAATTATCTTTATGAAAATCTAAAAGAACACCCTCAATAGTTAAATTTTTTAAATAACTATTATTTGATTTTTTAGATGTGGTAGTTGTTGTATTTGAAGAAGTATTAGAACTAGAAGAATTACTAGATTTAGGTTCAGTTATGTAAATAAAGCCAATTAAGTAAATTTCACTTTGAGATCCTGAACCAATACCTTTACTTCTACTACCTTCTGTTTTGCCTTCACCACTTCCCTTATTCTCCACTACATACATAGCTTCATCAGATACGGAGACCACAAAGGCCACATGCCCATAACCTTGAAAACCAGAATAAACCGCAATGGAATTGGGCTTAGCTTCACTTCCTACTTGATAGCCAGCATTGGCGGCATTTCGATACCAATCAACAGCATTACCCCAACTAGGAAGAGCAATTTTAAGCCTATCATAAACTTCTTGCCAGACAACTCTCGTACAAGGCGTACTAACTACCCCATTAAAAGTTTGGGTTTTAGGATAAGGATTACTGGCAGCATAACTAACAAAAGGAATTAATAATAACCATAATATAAATAGAATCTTTTTCATATTACCACCGATCACAAACTAAATTATATTCTTCGCATAATTCCTCAGATAAAATACCAGCTTCATATTTATTATAAACTCCATATCCTGGAAATACTACTTTAATTGAGCCACTTAAGGCCTTAGAAATTTCCGAATCCAAACCATCTCTTATACTTTTCATTTGATTATATAATGTTGTAAGTGGTGTTTTACTAACAGTTATAAATTCATATTTATAACTAACAGAATGATTATCATTATAACTAGGATATGGACTACCAACGCTCATATCAAATATAACTCCCTTATATGTTTTATTTTTAATATTATTTAATGTTGTTTTAGCTTTATTTTCTTTAGTTGTATCAAATTGTAATTTATCAAAAGCAGCATACCATTCATCTATTCTTAAATCTAATCCTTGACTAGTAGGATCCTCTTCTTCCCAAGAAAGTTTAATAGTACTTTTACCAGCAAGACTCGGAAAAACATCCCCTAAATTATTAATAAAATAATAACCAATCGGCTCTCTATAATTTTCATAATCAATTGAGGTAGTTGGATATTCATTTAAATTTATTTTATCAATAGTAGATGTATATTTTTGACTATTACTAGAGGTTGATGACTCTTTACTACCGCTAGAACTATTTGTTATAGATTTATCTTCTTCTTTAATCCAACTAGCGGTTAAGGTAATATCAGAAGTTATTTCTTTTTCAAAATCAAAATCTTCTTCATTTAATTTCCACCCAGTAAATTTATATCCATTTCTCGTCGGATCTTCTGGTTTAGTTATTTTTTCACCACTTTTAACAAACATACTATCTACAACTGATCCACCATTAGGATTAAAAGTAACTTTATATTCCTCTCCTTCTTCTTTAATTTTATCTTTATCTTTTTCTTCTACTTTTGGTCCATTATCAGAATTATTTTCTTTATTATTTAAATATAATATAGTCCCTATAGTACCAATTACAACCAAAAATAAAATAATAATTATTATAATAACCTTTTTATTTTTAAATATTTTTTTCATATCCACCACACTCAATATTAATATATTATATAATTATAACACTTTGATATAAATTAAGATAAAAAAACTCTTAAGTTAAGAGTTCACTTTTAAAATTTTTTTAAAGTTCTAACTTTAGGAGCTTCATAATTATAATCATTATTCTTAACATTCCTATAACCTGTAAATACTGGTACTTTTGGATTACCTTCTTCTGCTAAAACAACATGTCTTACTCTTTCTTTTTCTTTAGGCATTATTACTTTTCCATTAACTTCAGCATCTATTCTTTCAATAGTTATTGGTTCTCTTTGCATTTTAAAAACCTCCCTTAATAATTTCATTTATTATAGCACAATATTTAAATTAATTACAATTTATTTTAATCTTCACTATAATAATCATCTTCATCTAAATTATTCCAATCCATTTCTTGCTCTAATTTCTTTTTCTTTTCATCTTTTGCATATTTATCGGCACTTTCTGTCATTCCTAAAATAAAACTAAATAAACCCATAATTACTTCTTTTACTCACTTTCTAAAAGCCAATCTATAATATTTAAAACTTTTATCCCATTAAAATCATTATTTATTGTTTTATCCATAGTTAAAATAATTTTTTCATAATTATCATTAATACTTTCAAGACTTCTTACTTCTCTTATCTTAACATCTTCATTAGCTAATGACTTAGTAACTTGAAAATATTTTATATTATTTGGATTCTCTGCAACAAAATCAACTTCATATTCTTGAGTTTTACCAATACTTACTTTATATCCTCTTCTTAAAAGTTCTAAATAAACAACATTTTCTAATATGTGTCCTTCATCTATATTTCTAAATCCAAGGATTATATTTCTTAAGCCAATATCAGAAATATAATATTTTCCTAAGGTTTTTAATAAAGTTTTATTTTTTACATCAGTACGATTTACTTTGTACATTATAAATGATTTTTCTAACATATTTAAATAATTATCGATTGTTTGATGATTAGAATTTGTTATTATTTTATTACTATTTAAGTAATCACTTATTTTGGTAGAAGAAATTGGATTCCCTATATTATTAGCTAAGAATTTGATTATATTTTCTAAAAGAGCAATATCTTTAATTTTATTACGGTCAATGATATCTTTTTTTACAATGGTATTATAAATATCGTTTAAATACGACAAAACTAATTCATCTTTATCTTTTATCATAGTTATAGCAGGAAGTCCTCCATATTTTAAATACTCATTAAATTTATCAGATAAATTTAGATTATCATAATTATTAAATAACAAAAATTCCTTAAATGATAAAGGATACATTTTTATTTCAATATATCTTCCGGAAAGTAATGTTGATAATTCACTGGATAAAAGATACGCATTAGAACCAGTTATATAAATATCTATATCAAAGTCTACTTTAAATGAATTGATAGCCTTTTCCCAGGCTTCAACATTTTGAACTTCATCTAATAACAAATAAACCTTATCTTTTTTTATTTTATCCGCTACAAATTTATATAAATCTTTGTAATTTCTTATATCATCATATTTAGCTGATTCAAAGTTTAGATGAATAATATTCTCTTCTTTTACTTTTTCATTTAACAAATAATCTTTAAACATCAATAAAAGAGTTGATTTACCACTCCTTCTTACACCTGTTATTACTTTAATAAATTCGGTATCTTTTGCATCAATCATTCTTTTTAAATAATTATCTCTTATAATCATAAATCATCACCAAATTAATATTAACATATAAAAAGCAATTTGTAAAGTTTTGCAAGTACATTTGCAAAACTTTTTATTTTTTGTTTTTTTGCAAATTAACTTACAAAAAAAGAAGTTAACGATATATAACAACAATATGAACTAAATCTCCACAGTCGATTAACCAATGTGGAGGTTTAGTTCCATAATTTTTTAAATTTTTGGCAAAAAATTCGCGACACTTTCGCGACACTTTTTCTGAAAAACCTGCCAAAACCATACTACAAATTAAAACTTAAAAAAACAAACCCTTTATTTACCTGGGTTTGTTTAATATTCAAAATGGCGCCCGATGTAGGACTCGAACCTACGACCTAACGGTTAACAGTTATAAA
>CANRGQ010000048.1 GCA_947630195.1 uncultured Bacilli bacterium | reverse complement strand
GATTAAAGAAGATTAATGTTTACGGATAGTCATTGTCATTTATATCATGAATATTATGAAGATTTAGATTTTATAATAAAGGAAAGCATTAGTAATAAAGTAAATAGATTTATAAATGATGGCTGCGATAGGGAAAGTAACGAAGAAGTTTTAAAGTTAGTTAATATCTATGATAATATGTATGGTACTTTAGGAATTCATCCGGAGAATGTGGAAGATTATAAAGACGAGGATTTAAAATTTATTGAAGATAATTTAAATAATCCGAAAATAGTAGCCATTGGGGAAATAGGTCTAGATTATCATTATGGTAAAGAAAATAAAGATGACCAAATTAAATTATTAGAATTACAACTTAAGATGGCGGAAAAACATAATATGCCCGTGGTTATTCACAGTAGAGAAGCTACTTTAGATACTCTTAATACTTTAAAAAAATATAAAGTTAAAGGGGTTATTCATTCTTTTAGTGGTTCAATAGAAACCGCTCGAGAATACTTAAAGTTAGGTTATCTCTTGGGAGTTAATGGGGTTATAACTTTTAAAAATGCTAATATTAAAGAAGTGATTAAAGAGATTCCTTTAGAAAGTTTAATATTAGAAACAGATAGTCCTTATCTTACCCCTGAACCTTTCAGAGGGCATCAAAATAATCCTAGTCATATCATAGATATTGCCAAGTTTGTGGCTAATCTAAAAGATGTTAGTTTAGAAGAATTATCTAATATAACTAATAAGAATCTAGAAAATATGTTTAAACGAATAAAATAGTCAATTTATATTGATTATTTTTTTTAACTTTTGTATAATATAGCCTTGTATTAAAGACGAGGAGAAAACTTATGAAAAAAGAAAATTTATATGATTTTTTAGATAACAGAGTAAAGAAAAATGTGAAAATCAATCAAGATTTTTTAAAAGGTCAAAAACAAGCTAAAGATTATAGAGACGCTAAAGAAAGAAATGAATTAGTTACTAAAGAAGTAAAAGCTTATTATTACTATAAGTATTTTATGAATGTTGCTTTTGCCGAATATTTAAAAAATCAAATTGATGAGTTAAAAGATTTAAATGTTGATAAAGCTAAAACTAGACCATTCTTTTTAGAAGTATATATTGATACTTATACCAAAAAAGAAGTAGATATTACCATGTTTTATCAAAGAGTTTATTGTTCTTTTAAAGATCCAGTTATTTGTGATGTTTTTATGGATCATGTAAAACATTTTGCGGAATGTTGTGGAATTAATAAAGAAAATAATACAGATAGAAATATATTTGTTTTTAAGAAAATATCAATTAATGATATGTTAAAAGCATATTATGAACAACTTGGAAAATTCGACTTTACTGATGAGTTAATTGATATTGTTCAAGAAGATGAAAATACTTTAATTAGTAGCGATGAACTGGCAATGGATGTTAAGAAAAGATAACTTGGTAACACTTGTTATCTTTTTTTGACAAATAGGCATTTTTTAGGTATAATTATAATGTTAGAAGGTGAAAAATGAAAAGAGTATTTAATGTTCTTATACGTACTGCTTTTATTATTCTTTTTGTAGTGGCATCTTCTAGTTATGTGCATATTGTGGAAACAAAATCTTATAGTGATAATATAAATAAAACAATAAACTTATCAACAATGGCTATGAAAGCAAAAGAATTTCAGGAAAATGATATTTATAGTGCGAAAGATACATTTACAGGAGATTTAACTGGTTATGTTTATAATTGTCCTTTATGTGGAGGAACTTTAGGATGTAAACCATCTTATGATATTACAGATGGTAAGACTACTTATCCAGACCCTGTTTATGGTACGGTTAGGATTGTAGCCTCTTCTAAAAACTTACCATGTGGTTCAATAGTAAGATTTCAAACCGATAGAATATCACCTTACCCAGTTATAGCCATTGTCCTTGATAGAGGAGTTAGAGGTAATGCTCTAGATTTACTTAGTAGTGATATTAATTATGCTTACGATATAGTCGAACGTAGTGTTATAACTTATGATGTTTTAAGATTTGGTTATGGGGAAAATGAAGGCTAAAAAGAGTTTAGGCCAAAATTTTCTGGTTGACGATAATGTTATTACGAATATCAGTGATAACATTATGGCAAGTAATGAAGATTTAATAATCGAAATAGGTCCGGGAATGGGAGCCTTAACTAGAAAGTTAAAGTTAAATGGTACTTTACTTTTTTGCTATGAAATAGATACCGATTTAAAAAGTTATTTAAGTAGTTTAGAAGATGGTAGAACAAAAATTATCTGGGGGGATTTTTTAAATAGTAATCTAAAAGAAGATATAAAAGATATCAAGTATAAAGATTTATATGTTGTGGGAAATTTACCATACTATATAACAACACCAATTATTAAGAAGATTATTGATTCAGAGTTAGATATCAAAAATATGTTATTTATGGTGCAAGATGAAGTGGCAGATAGGTTTACGGCTAGTCCCAAATCTAAGGAATATGGAAGTATTACTTTATTTTTGAAGTATTATTATAAGGTAGAGAAATTATTTAAAGTAAGTAAGAATTCTTTTAATCCGGTACCTAAAGTGGAAAGTGCCATTATTAAGTTTACGAAAAGAGAAGACAAGCCAAATGTTGATAAAGAAAAATACTTTAAATTAATAAATGATAGTTTTAAATTTAAAAGAAAAACTTTAAAGAATAATTTAAGTAATTATGATTTTACTAAAGTAAAGGAAATACTAGAACAATATAATTTAAAAGAAAATGTTAGAGCTGAAGAATTATGTGAGGAAGTATTTGTGGATATAGCAAATAACTTATCGTAAAAAATGCCCTATTTAAAACTTAAAAAATGTACTATTGAAATTGTTAAAAGTGTACTATTGAAATTGATTAATTTGTCTTAATATAGTATAATGAATATGGAGGCAATGATGGAAAATAAGAATTATAAAAAAAGAATAATTGATTCAAAAATAGATAAATATTTAAAATTATTTGGGGCCGTAGTAATTGAAGGACCTAAATATTGTGGTAAAACATGGACAGCTCGATATCATGCAAAAAGTGAGACCTTACTTCATTCTAGTACAGGAGAGAATTCCAGTTCTCTTGAACTAGCTAAAATGTCTCCAAATATTGTCTTGGAGGGAGAAAAGCCCAAGTTAATAGATGAATGGCAAGAAGCCACCAGTTTATGGGATGAAATTAGAATAGATGTTGATAAAACCGGATTAAAGGGACAATATATTTTAACGGGTTCATCTACTCCTCAAAGAAAAGGTATTCACCATAGCGGCGCTGGTCGTTTTGGCAAAATTCACATGCGACCTATGTCTTTATACGAGTCAGGAGATTCTAGCGGGGATATTTCTTTAAAAGATATTTGTTTAGGAAAAAAAGTTAGTAAAAATACGGGAGATGTTGATTTAAGAAAACTTATTCATTTAATCATAAGAGGAGGGTTTCCGGGCAATATTAACTATTCTTCACTTGATGCCTTAGAAGTTACTAAAGAGTACATAAATATAATAATAGATGATGATATGGAACGATTAGATGGAATAAAAAGAGATAAACACAAAATGAGATTATTACTTAAATCATTGGCGAGAAATGAAAGTACAACTGTAACTAATAATACTATAATAAAAGATATTAAAGATATTGATAATGAAGATATAAATAAAAATACCCTAAGTAATTATTTAGATACTCTAGATAGATTGTATTTATTAGATAATGATGAGCCTTTTTCTAATAATATGCGTTCTAAAATAAAAGTTAAAAAAAGTGAAAAAAGACATTTTGCTGACCCTTCTATAGCCTGTGCTTTGTTAAATGCTACAGAAGAAAAATTATTAAATGATTTAAAAACATTAGGCTTTTTATTTGAATCTTTAGTAGAAAGAGATTTAAAAATATATGCTGATAGTTTTGGAGGTAAAAATTATCATTATCAAGATTATAATAATCGTGAAATTGATCATGTTATCGAACTTGAAGATGGTAATTGGTGTGCTTTTGAAATTAAATTAGGAGTCAATGAAATAGAAAAAGCTGCTCAAAACTTAATTGATTTAAAAAAATCTATTGCTTTAGAAAATGGCAAAACACCTGATGTCTTATGTGTAATTTGTGGACTTACAAATGCTTCTTATATAAGACCAGACGGAGTATATGTAGTTCCGATTACGGCTTTAAAAAATTAGAAAGGAAAGTTTAGATGAAAGAAAAAAATAAAATGTTTCTAATTGGGGGTATCTTATTATTAGTGGTCGTTCTTTTTATTGTTTTACTATTTAGTTTAGATAAGAATAAACAATATGAGAAAAACTATGTCGATTTTGTGAGAACTTACTATATCTTAGGGGTTACTTCCAATAATGATGATGCTAGTTATGTTAATTTAGAAATTCAAAATAACACGGAAAGAGAAACTGTTAAAGTCTTAAGAGATTTAATAGAGGATGAAATAATGGAAGGAAGTATGTATGAATTTACCTTCGATTATAGTGGACCAACCCTAAATGATAATATTAAAGAAATATTTAGTAAAATGACTTTAAAAAGTGTTAGACTTACAAGTACGGAAAGAAATGATACTTTATAATGTATAATTATGATTTTAAAAATAATAATGAAGTAACTTTATTAGAAAAAGAAAATGTAATTGTGGACATTGATAATAACACCTATAATTTAAGTGTTTTAGTAACGAATAAAAATATTTTATTTTTTAAAAATATAAATGTCGGTAATGTTTTAAATACAAGAGGAATGTATATGCCTCCGGAATATGAATTAGAACTTAAAATACCAAAAGATAAAATAAAAGTAAATATTGAAGATAATAATACCATTATTAAATATTTAGATAGTGAAATAATCATCTATAATTTAAATATCAAAGCCTTTATGTAAGGCTTTTTATAAGCATAAAAATAATGCTTTTTCATAAAATTTACTGGTGATATGTTTGGAAATTAATAAAGGGGATTTTGTAACCAGAAAAAGCTATAACCACGATACGGTCTTTAAAGTTATAAGTATAAAAGATGGTTTATATTATTTAAAAGGAGTGGAAGTAAGACTATATGCGGATAGTCCTTTTTCCGATTTGGTAAAATGTGAAAAACCAAGAGAAGATGATTTCTTTAAGGGAGAAAGAGGAACTAAAGATATTGTTAAAGATGATTATTTTTACTTACCAGGGAAAATACTTCACATAGATGGGGATAGTGAATACTTAGATAAATGTTTAAAGTTTTATAAAAGTGAAGGCGTATATGCCATTGGAAAAAAGATTAAAGAAGAAGATATGTATGAGCAAGTAGGACTTTTATTAAAAGAATATAAACCGGATATTTTAATTATTACAGGGCATGATGCCTATTATAAGAAAAAAGGTAGTATTAAAGATAATGAAAATTATAAGAATACCAAGAATTTTATTAAAGCGGTAAAAGCGGCCCGAAATTATGAAAAGAGTCATGAAAAATTAGTAATTATCGCTGGAGCTTGTCAAAGTAATTATGAAGAGTTAATTATGGCTGGAGCTAATTTTGCCTCAAGTCCTAAAAGAGTAAATATTCATGCTTTAGATCCCGCGATTATTGCCGTTACCATCGCTCTTACTGAAAGAAATAAAGAAGTTGATTTAAAAAGCACTTTAGAGAAAACAAAATATGGAAAAGATGGTATGGGTGGCATCATGGGTAATGGTCTTATGTATGTGGGGTATCCAAGATAATGAATATTGATATTGTGAAAAATAAAATTGAAAGTAATTTAAATAGGAAAGTTGTGGTAACTGTATATGGCCTTAGAAATAAAATATCCAAATATGAAGGTATTCTTTATAAAACTTATCCCAATATTTTTACCATTTTGTATGAAGGTAGTGAAAAAAGTTTTACTTATAATGAATATATAACTGGAGATATTAAGATAAAATTTTTAAGTTAAATTAGCTATTTAGAGAAATAATTCACAAAAAATTAAGAAATAATTAATAAAATTGTTGAAAAAATGACAATATTGTTTTAAAATTAAATTGTGAGTATTTCAAGATAAGGAGTGTGTTTTATGGAAATCACAAGAGTACGTGTTCACAAAGTTGATAGAGAGGGCTCAAGACTTAAAGGTTATGCTACTGTTACTATCGACGATTGCTTTGTAGTAAGCAATATTAGAATTATAGAAGGAGAAAACAGATTATTTTGCGCTATGCCAAGTCGTAAAGTAAATGATGATAAATTTGAAGACATCGTTCATCCAACTAATGCAGAAACAAGAGAAATGTTTGAATCAAAAATTTTAGAAGAATACAATAATCCAACACCAGTTGAAGAAGAAGAAAAATAGTAGGGAAACCTACTTTTTTTATGTCTAAATTTATTGCCTCTTTCATATACTTTTCTAGGAGGACTTATGGAGACGAGCGAATACGTTAATAATTATGGTAGTCATGAAATAAAAGTAGTGGATAGAAGTGTTATGAATTTAACTGGTATTAGTAAAATAAGTAGTTTTGATGACCAAGAGTTTTTAATGGAGTCTAACATGGGAGTTATCCTACTTAAAGGGGAAGGCTTAGAAATAGTGAAACTTGATACTCATGATGGTAATGTGAAAATAAAAGGTAAACTATATAGTATTGTTTATATGGATAATATGAAGAAAAATAAAGAAGAAAGTCTTCTAAGTAAGTTATTTAAATAATGAATAGTAATATTCAAATAATATCTTTTATTGTGTCTTTTATTTATGGTGTGATATTTTATTTTGTAACTAAAATTAATTTTTATTTAATTAAAGATTTAAAATTATATTTAAAACATATCTTAACATTTATTTATACTTTAGATATGGCAATAATCTATATTATAATTTTATATCATATCAATAAAGGTTATTTTCATATCTATTTTATTGTGTTAGTATTTCTAGGTTTTATAATAGGATATATAATAGATAAAAAGTTAAGTAAACTTAACGTCAAAAAGACTTAAACAACTAGAAAAATACTTTATAGTGTGCTAGTATCAAAAGTGAAAATAGGTTATTAGGGGAAATTTTTATGCATACTAAAAAAAGTAAAAAGGAAAAGAAAAGATTATTCTTAATAACTATAACAATTATTGGGTTGTTATCTCTTTTAGTTGCCAGTGTTTATAGTGATTGGCATCAAATACTTAAAAATAGACAATTAGAAAGAGAACTTAATAGTGAATATACCGAACTACTTTCTGAAGAAGAAAAGTTAAGTGCGGAAATAACTAAATTGCAAGATGATGAATATTTAGCAAGATATGCCAAAGAAAAATATATGTTATCTAGTGAAGGAGATACCATTATTAAATGGAATAAATAACTTTAATTATTTATAAATTTAGTGTATAATAAATGTAACAGATTGGTCTTGACCCGTATGGGTTGGGATCAATCTGTTTTTTAAGATATAATATATTTATAATGAAAAAGTATATAAAAATGAAAAATAATTTGCACGATGTAGAGTATTATTATAATATTGTGAGAATTAACTTAAAAAGATTAAGAAAAAAATATGGCTATACCCAACAGGATATAGCTGACTTAATTGGAGGAACAAGACAATATATTTGTGACATAGAAAATACTAAAAGATGTAAGCATGTAACGATAGACTATTTAGGTTTTATTGCAGATGCCTTAGAAGAAGATATAAGAGAGTTTTTTAAAAAATAATTATTTTTTAAAAAACTTTCTATTTTTCAACATATAATCATTTAATCATACTTAAAAATTATCTATTAATTTCCAACAAAAACATTATAAATTTTGTTATAACGATAACTTAGTTTTGCATAAGTTGAATCTTTAACTAATATACCTAATTTCTCCAATTTATCAATTAATGTTGACACAGTATTTCTCGAAACTCCAGATTCTTCCTCTATTTCTTTTTTGGTAAATACAATTTGATGAATAATCGCAGGCATAATTCTATAAATAGCATTACTTCCTAATTTTTCTATTATCTTCATATCTTCTTCATAGATTTTTTGAATTCTATTGATTTTAGCAATATTACTATTACATTGCTCTATTATACATTGAAGAAAGAATTTAATAAAACTTAACATATTGCCTTTTCTGCTTTCGTTTAAAAACTTATGATAACTAGGCTTATATAACTCTATTACTTCTGAAAGGAATAGTATTGGTTCTTCATTTGTAAGTAAAGCAAGTTGTATAGGAATTAAAGCCCTTCCAAGTCTTCCATTTCCATCTCTATATGCATGAATAGTTTCAAATTGTGAATGTGAAATTGCCATATTTATAAATATTGGATCAATATATAAATCATTCATATAATCAAATAAATTATCTAAAAGCACGGGAACATCTTCAGGGATAGGAGGAACAAAAATTGCTTCTTCTATTGTACATCCTTTCGGGCCAATCCAATTTTGAATGTTTCTAATTTTGCCAGGTTCTTTATTGTTACCTCTTACACTATTTAATAGTATTTTATGAATATTATTTAAAAATTGTATATCAATCTTTTTGCGATTTTTTAAATCATTTTTAGCATATTCTATAACTTGTTTTAAATTTTGAATTTCACTTGTATCATCAGTCTTTGGCATATATTTTAAATAGTACATATCATCTTGAGATATTTGCGTTCCTTCAATTTGTGTTGATTTTAAACTTTCACTTAAAATAATAGAGTCCAAAAAAAATCTTGAGTCAAATTTACTGCTTTTTAAACTAGTTTTATATTCACCATATTTTTGATTAGCCTCAGATATTAATGATAGTAATTCTTTGTCTATAGGATAATTTATAGGCAATTTATCAGCTTTAAATGGTTCCATAGTTTTCATCTCCTAAATTAATTTTATCATATTTATAACCAGCAGTAAACAAAAAATGCACAATATTTTTGAATTATTGTGCATTTTCGCTGTTTGAAAGTGCTGCTTTGCACAATAATTGTGCATTTTTGAAATTTTAGAGTATAATTTTGCACAATAATTGTGCATTAAAGAACGTTATTTTTTGTCAATTAATGAAGATGGATAAGCTTCTCTTTTATCAGTTCTATATAAAATATAATCCGTACTAGTATTATATAAATCAGCAAGTTTAACAAGAATATCTTCTGTAAGCATCGTTCTACCAGTTTCGATATAACTGTAATTTCTTTGGGTTATCCCAATTTTTTTAGCTACCTCAGTTTGAGTTAAATCTTTATCTTCTCTTATTTCTCTAATTCTATTCATATTATTCCTTATTTAATCTTTGTTTTAGAATATATTTTACGATCATCACTTCTTGATAATAAATAATCTAAACTAACATTGTAAAAATCCGCTAGAATACATAATCTATCTATGGGTATTAATTGGATACCTAGTTCATATTTTGAATATTGTTGTTGGGTAGTTTTAAGTATCTTGGCAATATCTTTTTGAGAGTAATCTTTGTCCTCTCGAATTTCTTTTAATCTATTTATTTGCATATTCATTACACCTTAAAGTAATAATACATTACAATTTATTAAATGTATTGACTTTACACTTTATAAGGTGTAATATTATATTGTTAATACACTCTAGAAGGTGTAACAATGTTAATTGTATTTCAAGGGCGTAAGTAATATTTAATATTACAAGTTTTTAATTATTACATATAAATACAGCATTTCAAACAAAAAGAGGTTAGTATGATAAAAGAAAGATTAAAAAAATTATTAAATATAAAAGTAATGTATATTGTTATATGCCTTTTTGTAATTGTTCTATTTATATGTTTAAAGAATACCCATGCCTATTATAATAGTGAAATTGGACCAGTTCCTATATTTACAGGAAAAGTTGGAAACTTTACGGGTAAAGGAGATACTTCGCCTTTAGATCAACCATCTGATGTTAATGTCTTGTATTACATTCAGAATGGAACTAATTTAAAACAATATGATATCTATGATACTCCTCCATTAGATGTTAAAAGTAATTATGTATTAGATGAAAAAAGAAGTAATTGTATTCCAACTGATGCAAGATATGAAAAGTATTCAGATAAAGATTATTCAGTAAGTGAAGATGGAACAGTAACAATAAAAATATCACAAGATAAACCAAAACA
The DNA here is from genome assembly GCA_947630195.1 of uncultured Bacilli bacterium. Lineage (GTDB taxonomy): Bacteria > Bacillota_I > Bacilli_A > RF39 > UBA660 > SIG200. Next base: position 75 of record CANRGQ010000048.1, on the reverse strand, counting down.
AGTAGTATGTCGAATATATTATAGTTTTAACTTAACACCATATGAAGAAAAAGAAGGAGATGTAAAAGTAATAAT
>CANRGQ010000047.1 GCA_947630195.1 uncultured Bacilli bacterium | reverse complement strand
GGCAGGCGTGAAGATATTTCATTTATCAGATTTACATATTGGAAAACAACTGCATTATTATAGTCTGAAAGAGAATAATAATCTACACAATTCTAGTTTTAGACACTAAGTTTCTTTTCTAAAACAAACGCAGTTCCAAAATAAGTAATAATAATAAAAGAAATATAATAATAGCCACTACGGCAATAGTGCTTGCACTTATTCTAGCTGTAATTGGAGTATCTTATGCTTTCTTTTCATTACAAGTAAATGGAGAAGGTACAACTACTAAAATAGAAATATCAACTGGTGAAGCAGGAGGTATAACATTATCAGGAAAAGTAGAAAACTTTCATATATCTGTAAATGCAACAGATATGGCATATAAAAACCTAGGAGATTATTATGCTACTGATAATCAAGATAAGCATTATGCAGATAGTAAAGAAGATGGAACAAAAGATTTAGGAAGAATAGATATAAGTGGGACATTATCAGAAACCAACTCTTGTAGTGCTACAATTAAGTTAGAATTTACTACAAGTATATTAGAGAAAATCCAAGAAGGAGACTTTACATTAGGATTATTATATGGAGAAGAAGAACAAGAAATAGATTTAACAAACATACCAAGTGAAGGAACAACAATAGAATTTGAATTAGATGGCACAATTAATCCTTCATATATAAGAGCTTATTTAAAATTAAATAATGCTGATAGAGATCAATCATACCTTGCTAATCAAGAAATGAAAGTAAAAGTAAGTATTGATAGTTTTGTATGTGAAGAAGGTGCTAAAGGTTTACCACCATTAGAGATGTTAGATTTACAAGGTGGAACATACTATGGTGGAGGTAAACAAGGAAGTAGAACAGCAGTAGAAGGCTTATATAGATTTAAAGGAACATATAGTGAAGTAAAGAATAACTATATATGTTTAGGAGCAGATGAGAATCCAGATAAATGTAAAACTAATGCTAATAATATGTATCGAATAATCGGAGTAACCGACGGAACAGAAGAAAGTACACTAGGTTTAAAAGCAGGAATGTTAAAGGTAATAAAAGCGACACCATCAAATACAGGCCAAGCATGGTCAACAAATTCTAGTTCAAATATAGATTGGGATAATGGAAGTAATACAGTGAGAACATACTTAAATAGTACATTTTACAATGGAAATACAATAGATTCAAGAATAAAACCATACATAGCAGAAGTAAATTGGTGGAAAGGAGATAGAACAAACGCAACAAGTAGTGGAGAAGAAAGAAAGACAAAAACAAGTGGAAAATATCGAGTAGGATTAATGTATGCAAGTGACTATTACAACTCATGGAGTTATGATTCTAATACAAATAGTTGGTTACATATAATACATGGGACAAGTAATAGTTCAACATATAGTAGTACATATGAATGGACAATGACGAGGTCTGGCACTGACGGTTACGGTTACGAGGCGTGGGGTGTGCGTTCAGACGGCCCCTTGAACAGGTTTGGTGTGGCCTATACGTATGCGTCTGCGGTTCGCCCAGTCTTCTATCTATCATCCGATGTAAAATTAACAGGTCAAGGAATAGAAACTGATCCATTCATAATTGGATGATTGAGGGATTAATAATATCGCCCAAGGCGGCGATATAGAGATAAACTTAAGGCGTGCCGGTAGAAGATATTATATATTACTTATATAAAATATTACCGGCACCGAAATTCTAGAATCTATAAAGTATAATAGTTTAATAATTATTATACTTTTTTCATATTTGATATTTAATAATAATATGATATAATTGGTATAGTAGAAAGAGAATAATAGGGATGAAGAAATATTGGCTAGGAATAATACTAACTATTCTTATACATATGCCTTTAAATGTTAAGGCTACTATTTGTCGTGTGCAAGATAAATATGAAGCTGAAGTCTTAATAGATAAAGAAAAGATAGGAATGAATGAAAAAGCCTTTATTTCGATTAATACAGAGCATAAATATGAAGTTAAATATAGTACGATAAATAATAATATTGTAAGTATTAGTAAAGAAGGAATAATAACGCCTTTAAAATATGGTAATGCTTCCATTAAAGTAGAAGTTAATTTTATCGAAAATGAAAATACTATTGCGACATGTCCAGTTAATTTTAATTTAGAAGTAGTATCTAATGATTCATCATTAAAAACTTTAAATTTAGAAGAGGCTGATATTCATTTTAATAAAGAGATAAAAGAGTATTTAGTGGAACTCCCCTATAGCAGTGAGAAAGTAAATATTATTGCGATAAGTAATGATGCTAAAGCGAAAATAACGGGTATAGGAAGAAGATATTTAAGTGTTGGGGAAAATACTTTTAATATTGAAGTAACCGCTACAGATGGAAGTAGTACAATTTATACTATTAAAGTAATTAGAAAAGAAGCGAGTAATAATAATTATTTAGATGATTTATATATTGATGGTTATGATATAAGTCCTACATTTAATAAAGATACAAATAAATATACTTTAGAAGTAAATGAGAACACCAATAAAATAAATATTAAAACGAAAACTTCCGATGAAAGAGCTAAAGTAAAAGGGGATGGAAATATTACTTTAGCTACAGGAATTAATAATTTAACTATTGAAGTAGAGGCTGAAAATAAAGAGATAAGAGAATATACAATTGAAGTTACGAGATTAAATGGGACAAGTAGTTTAAATGATTTAATAATAGAAGGATATAATCTAAACTTTAAAAAAGATACTTATACTTATTATTTAGATGTAGGAAGTGATATAAATACTTTAAATATAAAACCAAAATATGATAGTGATACTAAAGTAGAAATAATAGGTAATAAAGACTTAAAAGAGGGAATTAATGAAATATATTTAAATGTCTTAGGTAATAATAAAAGTAAAAGTACTTATAAAATAGTGGTTAATAAATTAAGTAAAGAAGAAGAGGAAAAACAAGAAAAAAATAATAAGTTATTAAGAATATTATTAGTTATATTTATAATATCGGTAATTATAATGTTTAGTTTAATATTAATTTTTATTAAAAGAAACTTTAAAAGAAGATATGTTAAAGATTTTAAAAATAAATAGAAATAGAGGTAATTAAAAATGTTTGGAAAAATACTTTATATTAGTGATAATATAGCACATGTAGAAAATAAAATGCAAAGAGATGTGGTATCAGATTTAATGAATGTTCATGTTATATTTGAAGCACCCAATCAAAGAATATTAGGAGAAGTAATTGAGTTAAATGATGATATTATTAAAATTCGTTTTTTAGGAGAATATCAAGGTAAAAGATATTTAAATGGTGTTTTAAGAAAACCATTATTATCCTCTACCATTAGAATTATTAATGGGGAAGAATTAATGGAATTAGTAGGAACTTATGATGCTAAATCCTTTATTCTAGGGGAATCAGCTATTTATAAGAATTTTAAAGTTTGTCCCAATATCAATGATTTATTTTCTAATCATTTAGCGATATTTGGTAACTCAGGATCTGGTAAATCTTGTGGGGTATCAAGGATTGTCCAAAATATTTTCTCTAATCCGGCGATGAATCCAATGAAGGCTAATCTATTTATCTTTGATGCTTATGGGGAATATAAAAATGCTTTTAGTGCGTTAAATAAAATTAATCCTAATTATGAATATAAATTTATTACCACTAATCCTAAAGAAGAAGATGGGGACTTCTTATTAGATATTCCTTTACATCTCTTAAATTTAGATGACTGGGCTCTTTTATTACAAGCATCTACCCATTCCCAACTACCAATTATTGAAAATACCATTAAACTAGCCAGAATTTTTAGTCAAGAAAATGAAGAAAGTCGAAAACTTAAAAATCATTTAATTGCGAAAGCCTTACTTGCCATATTATTCTCTAATGAAACAACGGCCAATAAGAAAAATGAAATATTTAGAGTAATTGAAGTATGTAATACGCCGGAATTTAACTTTAATAGTACGATTCCCGGAGTAGGATATACAAGAGTATTTAGTGAATGTTTTGAAATTGATTCCCATGGTAATTTTGGGGAAAGTGTTTTAATTACGGATTATATTTTAAAACATATTGTAGAAGATACCGTGGAATTTAAAGAACCAGATGAAGCTTATTATACTTTAAAAGATTTTGCTAATGCTTTAGAATTTACTTTAATTAGTGAAGGTTTTCAAAATAATGAAAACTTATATGGCGATTCCATTATCTTAAAGGTTAGACTTAATACTTTAATGACGAGTAAAGTCGGTAATTATTTTACGGGTAGTAAATTTGTTCCGGTTCCGGAATTTATCTCATCACTAGTTATGAAAGGGGATAAAAAAGCCCAAATAATTAATATTAACTTAGAAGATATTGATGATGTTTATGCCAAAGTAATCGTTAAAATATTCTGTCGAATTATCTTTGAATTTTCGAAAGGTTTAGAAAAAAGAGCGAGTATTCCGTTCCATTTATTCTTAGAAGAAGCCCATAGATATATTCAAAAAGATACGGATACTTTCTTAATTGGCTATAATATCTTTGACCGTATTGCTAAAGAAGGCCGTAAATATGGCGTAATTTTAGATATTATTAGTCAAAGACCAGTGGAAATATCGGATACCGTTATTGCGCAATGTTCAAACTTCTTAATCTTTAAAATGACCCACCCCTTAGATATTAAATATATTGAGGAAATGCTTCCAAATATTTCTTCCGATATCGTCGAAAAACAAAAGATATTACAACCTGGTACTTGTGTTGGTTTTGGCGGGGCCTTTAAAATACCAATGATAGTAAAATTAGAAATGCCTAACCCAATGCCATATTCATCTAACTGTGATGTTTCTAAATGTTGGAATTAAAGCAACTTTGTTGCTTTTTTTTAAATTTTCTAATATAATAATATCTTAAGAAAAGAGGATATCTATGCAAGAAGAATTTTTAAGTGAAGAATATACTAATTGGTTAAATAATTTGTTTAGTAACGCTAATGATGTCTTTAATAAAGATGAAAGACAAAAATTTAATATCTTATTTAAATACATTGAAGAATATTTAAATAGTGATTTAGTTCCTAAAAATGTCAAAGATTATTATTTAAATACACGTTATTTAACTTATGATTTTACTTATAATAACAAGGATATTGAAATAAAAATTTTACAAGGTGTTGATTTAAGGAGACACAAATTAGAAATTACTGGTTATCATATTTTAAAAGTTGAAGATAAAACAAAATTAAATGTCCCTTTTATTGATATAAATAAAGTAAGAGAATATGTTTTAATTAATAGTAAAAAAGAAGAAGATAAAGCTTTATATACCATTATTCAAACTGTTAATAAACTGGAAAATGAAGGAATAAAAAGAGAAGTTCTTATTAATGATTTACAAATAGTTTATGCTTATATGGTTAATAAAGATACTAAAGAAAAATACACTAAAGGAAGGTAAAATATGCAAGAAGAATTTTTAAGTGAAGAATATAGTAATTGGTTAAATAGATTGTTTTCTAGGGAAATTAATGTAGTTTTACAAGTTGAATATGATATGAATAAATTTAAACTTTTATTTAAGTATGTTGAAGAGTATTTAAAAAGTGATTTAGCCTCTCCAGAAGAAAAAGATTACTATCTAAATAATTACTATCATTATCAAAATTATCCCTTTTGTTATTATTACAATTTTACTTATAATGATATGTATATAGAAGTAACAAAACTAACTAATGATGATTTAAAAAGTTATAATCCAGTAATTAGTAGTTATCTTGTAACAAAACTAGAAGATAAAACTCAAGTAAGATTTCCTCTCATTGATATAAATAAATTAAGAGAGTATGTCTCTTTAAACAAGAAAAATGAGGAAGATGAAACTTTAAATGCGATTATTAAAACCATTAATGAATTAGAAAGTAAAGGAATAGATAGAGAAGTAATTATTAATGATTTACAAATAGCTTATGCTTATGTCATAAATAAAGATATTAAAGAAAAACAATCTTCTAAAGGAAGATAGAAAAGGATGATTAAATGGAAAATAATAACAACAAGGAAAAACAAAATATATATGAATACTTTTTAAGTAATGAATATAATGAATGGTTAAAAAGAATATTTATATATCCCCTTGATTATCAAAGTAAAAAAATTGCTTATATAAATGAAGATATGGGACTAGATTATATAAATTTGAGAGTATTTGTGAAAGTAATAAAAGATTTTTTAAATGAAAATAAAAGTGATGATGTTCACTGTTATGAAGATACTTTAAGAAGTACTTATAATATTTTAGAAGGTAGTTCTTTTATAAATTTAGAAGTAATTGAATATATAAAAGATGATGATAAGATATCATATTTAGTATCAACTAGTTGTAATGCTGATATTATTACGAAAAAGACAATTAGTTTAAGTAGATTAGTAGAATATGCTAGTGATAAAGTAAATAAAAATGAAATAAAGAAGGTAAGATAATGAAAAAGAATGAAGGAATGCTTAAATATTATGAATTTTTCTTAAATCCGGAATGTGAAAGATGGCTAAGAAATGTTTTTGTTTATAATGCGATGGATAAAGAAAAGGAACTAGCTACCATAGATAAAACTATGGGTATGGATTATAAATGTATTGAAATATTAACTACAATATGTGATGAATATTTAAAGAATAATGGGGAAGTTAATGATAATACTTATATTATTTATTATGGGGCTTGTTTTTTAAAAATTGAAAAAATAATAGATGAAGATATCAAATATAAAGTAAGTACTTGTCCTAAAAATGGTTTAAAAAATAGAATAATAAGTATTCATACTTTAAAAATAATTGCGACTTATTATTCTAGTATTATGCATAATGTCGATATCTTAATTAGAGAAGGATTCAGAATAGAAGATATCATTGAATACTTAAATGAATGTTTTAATACAGAAAAAAGTGTCAAATCTAAGTAATATAGTGTATAAATAAAATTAGGTATGATATAATATAAATACCTAGTAAGGTTAGTTATTCATATAAAACCGACTATATAGATAATATGGGGGACTAATTATCTTGTGGTGTTGAAGACTTACAGTATATAGTAAGGATCCTAATACTCGATATGTGTCCTACCACCTGCGAAGAGCGGGCTTTTATCATAGTAACTTTCCTCTAGGTTTTTTGGTGGTGTAATATATGTATGAAAGAATAATTAATTTAATTGGGATAGATAATTTAAAAAAGATAGAAAATACGAAAATATTATTAGTGGGTATTGGAGGAGTAGGTAGTTTTACTTTTGTATCTTTAATTAGAAGTGGTTTTAAAAATATTACGGTTATTGATAATGATAAAGTAGAATTATCTAATTTAAATAGACAATTAGTAGCTACGAAAAAGACTTTAGGACTACCTAAAGTAGAAGTTGCTAATACTTTAGCACAAGAAATAGATGAAAACATCAAAATTAACGCTTTAGAGGAGTTTTTAGATAAAAGTAATATAAATAATCTAGATAAGGATTATGACTTCATAATTGACGCTTGTGATACCTTAAATACAAAATTAGAATTAATTAAGTTTGCTAAAAAGAATAATATCGAAATAATTTGTGCGATGGGTATGGGTAATAGAGTAGATGCCTCCCATATAAAAATAACTACTTTAGATAAAACTAAAGGAGACCCGGTCGCTAAAATCTTAAGAAAAAAAGTTAAAGATGAGAACATTTTAGGTAAAATAACCGTTGTTTATAATGAATCTTTACCAATTAAAAAAAGAAAAGTAAATTCTTTAATTACTTCTCCAGGTATAGCAGGTTTATTAATAACCGATTATATTATTAATAAATTACTTTTTACTGATAAGAAATGAGGCTAACATACTGGGGTCCATTCCCTCACATACAATATTATATATTAAGGTAATAAGGGGTATACTTACTCCTTTTTTATTTAGCATAAGATAAATAGAATTTAAAGTATAATAACCCTCAACGGTATTTTCTTTTAAATACTTATCTATTTCTTTTTTATCCTTAGTACTCCCTATGACATAACCAAAAGAGTAGTTTCTACTTTTCGGACTAGAACAAGTAAGAAGTAAGTCCCCAATGCCCGCAAAAGATAAAATAGTTTTCTTTTTGCCTCCTAGAGCATAAATAATATTTTTCATATCATGTAAGGATTCATTAATTAAGAAAGCTTGAGTAGATTCGGAATAACCTAAACCTTTTAAAATACCGGCCGCAATGGCAATAATATTTTTAATACTCCCACATAATTGAATTCCAATAATATCGGAAGATACTCTTAATTTTAAGGTATCATTTTCTAAGGTGCTTTTAATAAAATTAGTGCATTTTTTATTATAACCCGCAATCGCCAAAGCTGCTGGTTCTCCATGAATTAAGTCAATCGCAAAAGTTGGTCCGGATATTACACAAATATTATTCGTATGTAAGATGTTTTTAACGAGTACGGATAAAGGACTTAAAGTAGCCTCATCAATTCCTTTTGAAGCTATACATATTGGCGCATTATGATAATATGGTTTGATATTTTCGGCAGTGGCCTTTATATATTTCGCCGCTGGTATCATAAAGATTAAATCTGTACTTTCCATAGCTTCTTTGAAGCTATCTGTAATCTTTATATTATCATCAAATACAACATCTTCAAATATTCTTTTTACTTGATGCGTTTCTCTAAATTCTTTTAAATTTTCTTCATTTTCCGTCCAAAGCATTATCTCTTTATTTTCATCTTTGGAAAGAAGTTTTGCAATGCCTAAACTATAGGCACCCGTACCCATAATTGTTATTTTCATTTTTCACCCTTCATTTCTTTATGGACTTTATTTAAATTATTTTCAATTAAATTATTTTTTGGTATATAGTATTTAGTTCCTCTTAATTTTTCTGGTAAATATTCTTGTTTAACCCAATCGTTAGGAAAATTATGCGGATATAAATAATTAGGATTACCATTTTTAATATGACTTGGAACTGTCCCGATATTTCCTTTATGAATGTCCTCTAGGGCTTTATCAATTGCCATAATAGCACTGTTGCTTTTAGGAGATAAAGCCATTTCAATCGCAATCTCGGCAAGAGGTATTCGGGCTTCTGGAAGTCCTACTCTTAAAGCAGCCTCCACGGCGGCATCAAGTCTTGGTCCAATTCCCGGATTAGCAAGTCCGATATCTTCATAAGCAATAACAGATAATCTTCTTATAATACTATCGATGTCTTCCGCTTCAATTAAACGAGCCACATAATGAATCGTCGCATCAACATCACTACCACGAATTGACTTTTGTAAAGCACTTAAAACATCGTAATGGCCATCTTCATTTTTATCATGTAAAAATACCGGTTTCGAATTAATATTTTTAACGGTTTCAATACTCACCTCATGATTAGAAGTAGAGTAGTAAGATACTTCTAAAAGATTTAAAGCACTCCTGACATCCCCACTAGAAAGGGAAGCTATATACTCTAAAGTCTTTTTATTTATTTTAATACCTTCTAATGATTTAGTAGCTTTACTTAAAACCTTAATAATATCTTCATTAGTTAAATCGTGTAAAGAAAATATTTGACAACGACTTCTAATGGCGGGATTAATTTTATAGTAAGGATTGGAAGTAGTTAAACCAATTAAAATAATCGTTCCTTTTTCAATATAAGGAAGAAGGATATCTTGTTTATCTTTATTCATCCGGTGAATTTCATCCACTACAACAATGGTATCCCCATAGAACTTGGCTTCTTCAATTGCATTATCAAAATCTTCTTTTTTACTCATCGTCGCATTTAAAAACTTCGTTCTCATTCCGAGTTCTTTACTTAAGGCATAAGCAATACTTGTTTTACCCGTACCAGGATTACCATATAAAATCATGGAAAATATCTTTTTATTTTTCACTAAATTAGTTAATATTTTATCTTTCCCTATTAAATGATCTTGTCCGATAACATCACTTAATTTTTGCGGTCTTAATTTATCTGCTAAAATTTCCATAAACATCAATCTTTCTAAATAATTAATTACCTCTATTATATCAAAAATAACTAATTTATTAAATAATTATGTGTTATAACCCGAGTTTGACAGTTAATGAAATAAAAAGTCACCCTTTGGCCCAGTGTTTATAAGGCTTTATGGTGATTTTTGTTTTGTATAATCATATACCTATATTATTTAACATTGTTCGTAATGTTTTAATTTCTTGTATATTGTATTTTTCAAATTTGAAATCTATTCCATTTGATTTTAATATTTTG
>CANRGQ010000046.1 GCA_947630195.1 uncultured Bacilli bacterium | reverse complement strand
TTGTTAAATAAATTGTTTAAATAGAAATTTAGGGACTCGCAAACACCCTAAAATTCATTCTCACAAACCTTTCCACAAAAACTTGTGGTAATTGTAAAACAATTATTAACAAATTGGTATAAATGAAACATACTATTTCGGTAGTATGTTTTTTTGTTGTAATAATGGATATGAGGTGTATAATGCAACTAGAGTTTAGAACTGACAAGACACTTCAGTGCGTCATTTTTTTAATTGCAATATTTTGTATAACTTGATAAGGCATTAGTTAAGTTATACAAATTCTTTGAAGAAAAATAATTTTTATTTTCAAGGTCACAATTTGTGACCTTAGAGAAGTAATAGTAGTCAATATATTTAAATTGATTTTTCGGTTTCATATTGAAACCAAAAACATAAAATCATTAGTGTATTATAAAATTAGTTATATAAATTCTTTCTTTAAGTTAGAATTTGTTTTTTTGTGGTCGCAAATTGCGACCACAAATAATAAATTAAAATGCAATTTACAAAAATGTTACAAAAAGTTCTTGACAAATATTAGTTCGTGCAATATACTTGATATAAAGTTGTAAGCATAGAGAGGAGATTAACAATAGTGAATAACTTAATAGTAAGTGAAAATGAAATAACAAATAAGATTTATGAAATAAGAGGAGTTCAAGTAATGCTTGATAGTGATTTGGCAAAGTTATATAATGTTGAAACTAAGAGAATTAATGAAGCTGTTAGAAATAATCCTTTAAAATTTCCGGAAAGATTTTGTTTTTTACTAACTCAAGAAGAAGAGAAAAACTTGAGGTCGAAAATTTCGACCTCAAGTTTGAAAACAAACAATTATGGTGGTCGTAGATATAACATAAGAGCATTTACAGAACAAGGTGTGGCAATGTTAGCGACAGTATTAAAATCAAAAGAGGCAGCACAAGTAAGTATTGCTATTATGGATGCTTTCGTTATAATGCATAAATATATTTCTAATAATTTAATAGAACAAAAACATATAAATAATATGGTAATTCAACATGATGAGGATATAAAAGTATTAAAAGAGTCTTTTGATAGTTTTAAAGAAAACAAAAAAGTAAATGAAATATATTTTGATGGTCAAATATGGGATGCTTATTCTAAAATTCAAGATATATTTAAACTTGCCAAAAACAAATTAATTATAATAGATGGTTATGCCGATAATAGTGTTTTAGATATAATTAAAAGATTAGATAATATTGATGTAGTAATAATTACTAAATCAAATAATTTATTAACAAAACAAGATATAGAGAAGTATAACAAACAATATCATAATTTAAAAGTAATATTCAATAATAGTTTTCATGATAGATATTTTATATTAGATGATAATACCATCTATCACTGTGGGTCTTCCATAAACAGAATTGGTTATAAAACGTTCAGTATAAATTTAATTAATGATAAAGAAATAACGGATTATTTCATAGAAAAAGTAAAAAATGTAATAAAAAATAAAAATTAGCACTCATATATTGACAAGTGCTAAATATAATATTATAATAGGATTAGCAATTCTGGAATGGGACTGCTAAAAAGGTGGTGATGAAGATGGATGAAAGAAAGAAAGCCCTACTTAAAGAAATAGTGGAAAATTATGTTAAAACGGTAAAACCAGTTGGTAGTAATTCTCTATGTAAGAAGTTAAAATGTTCTAGTGCCACAATTAGAAATGAAATGGCGGTCTTAGAGAATATGGGCTATATAGAGAAGAACCATATCTCAAGCGGTCGAATACCTAGTGAACTTGGTTATAAGTACTATGTAGAACATTTAATGGAACCTAAAGATTTAACGGGAGAAGATATGTTAAAATTACAAACAATATTTTCAAATCATGAACTAAAGGTGAGTGATGCCGTTACAAGATGTTTAGAAATCATTAGTGATTTAACTAATTATACATCAGTAGTCTTAGGTAGAAGTAGTAGTGATAATTTATTAAGACAATTAAATATTATAGCCTTAGATAATCAAAAGATAGTGGCTATAGTTTGTACGGATAAAGGAATTGTCGAAAATAAAGAATTTAGTTTACCAGAGAATATTGACGCCGTCGAAATTGTCAAAATAGGTGAAATTGTTAATAAAATGTTAGTGGGTACACCAATAAATAAGGTGGCGGAAAAATTAGAATTTGAAATAAAGCCTATTATTGCCAAAAGAGTTAAAGATTATGAAACGGTTTACAATATTTTCTATGATGCTTTCAATGATTTTCTTCTTCATAACACGAATATTCATGTTTCGGGAAGAGTAAATTTACTTAAAGAACCGGAATATGATAATACCACGAGTATTAAAAGAATTGCCTCTAAATTAGAGGATGATGCTTTTAAACAAATGGTTAATGATACTCCTGGTGGTGATGATTTACAGATTTATATTGGTAAAGACAGTAAATTTGATGATAATGTTACGGTAATTAAGAAAAAATATAAATCTAATGGCGAAGAAGGAACTATTGCCATCATTGGACCAAAGCGAATGGAATACGAAAGAGTCGTATCACTTCTTAACTATATGGTAGATAGAATTGAGGGAAAAGATGAATAACGAAGAAATTAAAGAAGAAGTAAAGTGTGAAAAAAAAGAAGAGAAAAAGAAAGAACATAAAAAAGAAAATAAAGAAATATTAAAATTACAAGAAGAAAAAATGTTATTAAATGATAAACTCTTACGTATTAGTGCCGAAATGCAAAATATGAAAAAAAGATTTGAAGATGACCTTGCCAAGAGTTATAAATATGGTGGTGAAGATGTCATCGTCAAAATGTTACCCATAATAGATAATTTTGAAAGAGCCATTAAACTTGATGATAGTAATTTATCTGATGAACTTTCAAAATTCCTAGAGGGATTTAAAATGATTTATGGTAATTTAGTTAACATTTTAAATAGCTTGGATGTTAAAGAAATAGATTGCTATAAAAAAGAATTTGATCCTAGTTGTATGGAAGCAGTACTAACAAGTCATGAAGAAGGAATTGCACCAGGTGTAGTTATTGATATCATGCAAAAAGGATATACTTATAAAGATAAAGTTATTAGAGTCGCTATGGTAAAGGTTAGCGAATAAAATTAAAAATACTCTTAAATTTAATAAAAAGAAAGGAATGATTAATAATGAGTAAAATTATAGGTATCGATTTAGGTACAACCAATAGTTGTGTAGCTGTTCTAGAAGGTGGCGAACCAAAAGTTATTCCTAATAGTGAAGGAAATAGAACAACTCCATCTGTTGTGGCATTTAAAGGGGATGAAGAACTAGTTGGTGAAACTGCCAAAAGACAAGCGGTAACCAATGTTAAAAACACTATTTCATCAATTAAAAGAAAGATGGGTACTAGTGAAAAAGTAGAAGCTAATGGTAAAAAATATACACCAGAAGAAATTAGTGCTAAAATTTTAGGTAAATTAAAAAGTGATGCGGAAAGTTATTTAGGAGAAAAAGTAACTAAAGCTGTTATTACAGTTCCCGCTTACTTTAATGATGCTGAAAGACAAGCGACCAAAAATGCTGGTAAAATTGCCGGATTAGAAGTAGAAAGAATTATCAATGAACCAACAGCGGCAGCCCTTGCTTATGGACTTGATAAACAAGATAAACTTCAAACTATCTTAGTATATGACCTTGGTGGTGGTACATTCGATGTATCTATCCTTGAACTTGGTGATGGAGTATTTGAAGTTAAATCAACAAGTGGTAATAACCGTCTTGGTGGCGATGACTTTGATGCGCGAATTAGTGATTATTTAGTTAGCGAATTTAAAAAAGAACATGGTGTTGATTTATCTAAGGATAAAATGGCTATGCAAAGAATTAAAGATGCTGCTGAAAAAGCTAAAAAAGATTTATCAGGTATGACAACTGCTCAAATAAGTCTTCCATTTGTGGCTCAAAGTGATGAAGGACCATTACACTTAGAAATGTCTTTAACAAAGGCTAAATTTGAAGATTTATGTCGTGATTTATTTGATTCAACTCTTGAACCAGTAAGAAAGGCTTTAAAAGATGCAAAACTTACGACTAAAGATATTGATAAAGTTATCTTAGTTGGTGGTTCAACTCGTATTCCTTATATTCAAGAATTAGTTAAAAAAGAATTAGGACAAGAACCAAATAAAGGAGTTAATCCAGATGAAGTAGTAGCTATGGGTGCTGCTATTCAAGGTGGCGTTTTAACTGGCGAAGTTGATGATATCGTTTTACTTGATGTAACACCACTTTCATTAGGTATTGAAACATTAGGTAATGTTATGACTGTATTAATTCCAAGAAATACAACTATCCCAACAAGTAAGAGCCAAGTATTTAGTACGGCTGCCGATAATCAACCAGCTGTAGACATTCATGTTTTACAAGGTGAAAGACCAATGGCTTATGATAATAAAACACTTGGAAACTTCCAACTTACAAATATTCCACCTGCTAAAAGAGGAATACCACAAATTGAAGTTACCTTTGATATTGATGCCAATGGTATTGTTAATGTTAAAGCTAAAGATTTAGGAACTGGTAAAGAACAATCTATTACGATTACTTCAAGTACTAATTTAAGTGATGAAGAAATTGATAAAATGATGAAAGAAGCCGAAGCTAATAAAGAAGCTGACGAAAAGAGAAAAGAAGAAGCTGAAGTTAGAAATAATGCCGATTCTATGATTTTCCAAACCGAAAAAGCTTTAGAAGATTTAGGTGATAAAGTTGCTGCTTCTGATAAAGAAAAAGCGGAAGATCTAGTTAAAGAATTAAAGACGGAACTAGAAGGAAGCGATATTGATAAAATTAAAGAAAAAACCGAAGAATTATCCAAAACAGCAATGGATTTAGCCGCTAAAGTATATCAAAACGCCTCTCAAAGTAAAGAAGCCGAAGATACTACGGAAACTGCTAAAGAGTCTAAAAAAGATAATGTTGAAGAAGCAACATTTGAAGAAAAATAATAAGTTTTGTTAGGTTCTAAGATTTCTTAGAGCCTAACTTTTAAGTTTAGAAAGGTAAGTCTTATGGGAAAGAAAAGAAGCGAATTTAAAAGTGAATATAAATGGAATACAAGTGATTTATTTAAAAGTGATGAAGAGGCTTTAAAAGAAATAGATAATTTAAGCAAAGAAGTTGATAAAGTAAAAAAATATGAAGGCCATATTTTAGATAGTGCATCTAGTTTATATGAATTATT
Source organism: uncultured Bacilli bacterium (assembly GCA_947630195.1). GTDB lineage: Bacteria > Bacillota_I > Bacilli_A > RF39 > UBA660 > SIG200. The sequence goes on along the minus strand of CANRGQ010000046.1, from coordinate 5,058 downwards.
AACTTTTGATACTAATTTAGAAAAAAGATTAGAAAGAGTATTTATCTATGGACATTTAAATAATGATGCGGATACGAAAGATGTTAATAGTCAAATGTTATTTGGAAAATCAAGAAATGTTTATAGTAAATATTTAGAAAAATCAGCTTTTATAATACCTGAATTATTAGAAAGTGATTATGAAAAAATAGAAAAGTATTTAAAAGAAGAACCTAAATTAGAAGAATTTAAAAGAATGCTTAAACATATTTATAGAGAAAAAGACCATGTTTTAAGTAAAGAAGTTGAAAGTGCTTTAGCCATATTTTCCAAGAGTTTTTCCGCACCTGAAGAAATTATGCAAACTTTAAGTGATAGTGATTTTACTTTTGATGATATAGAAGTTGATGGTAAAAAGGTAGAACTTACCGAAAGTAATTTTTCTACTTATATTAAAAATCCTAATCAAGAAGTAAGAAAGCAAGCCTTTGATTCGTTATATAAAACTTTTGAAAAATTTAAAAATTCCATTGCGGTTATTTTAAAAAATGAAGTAGAGAAGAATGCGGCCAGTGCGAAATTAAGAAAATTTAAAAGTAGTTTATCTTCTTCCTTATTTAGTAATGAAATAGATGAAAAAGTATATTACAACTTAATTGAAGGAGTTCATAAACACCTGCCTTCACTTTATAAATACTTTGCTTTAAAGAAAAAAGAATTAGGTTTAAAAGAATTACATATCTATGATACTTATACATCTCTAGAGAGTAAAAATACTAAGAAATATTCTTTTGAAGAAGCTAAAGAATTAGTTTTAAAAGTATGTGCACCTTTAGGTAAAGAATATACAAGTATTTTAGAAAGAGCCTTCACGGAAGGTTGGATTGATTCATGTAATAATGAAGGTAAAAGGGGAGGAGCTTATTGTACAGCTTGTTATATGACTCATCCTTATGTTTTATTAAGTTATGAAGGAACATTACAAGATGTTTCCACACTTGCTCATGAACTCGGTCATGCTATGCATTATTATTACGCTATTAATAATCAAAATTATCAAGATTATGGTTATAGTATCTTTGTAGCCGAAGTAGCTAGTCAAGTAAATGAAATATTACTTAGTCGGTATTTACTTGATAATTCGAAAGATAAATCTGAAAAGAAAAAAATTATTGATGATTTACTTCTTTCTTATAAGGCTTCTTTATTTAGACAAACAATGTTTGCGGAATTTGAATTATTTATTCATGACTTTACAGAAAAAGGTAATATTTTAACTTATGAAAATATGAGTGATAAATATTATGAACTTAATAAACTATATTTTGGTGATAATGTAGTTGTTGATGATAAAATAAGATATGAATGGGAAAGAATACCCCATTTCTATATGAATTTCTATGTTTATCAATATGCTACATCTTTTACGGCCGCAATTACTCTTGCTAATAAAATATATGAAGGTGATCAAGATACCTTAAAGAAATATTTAGAATTCTTAAAACTAGGATGTACGAAAGATCCAGTTGCTTCATTAAAAGTAGCAGGGATTGATATGACTAGTAGTAAAGTAATGGATGATGCTATTCTTTACATGGATAAATTATTAGAAATGTATGAAGATTTACAAGGAAGTGATAAGAGTGAATAAAAAGGATTATTATGAAATATTGGGAGTTTCGAAAGATGCCACCGATGAAGAAATTAAAAGAGCCTTTAGAGTTTTAGCTAAAAAATATCACCCTGATGTTAATAAAGAACCAGGGGCAGCCGAAAAGTTTAAAGAAATTGGTGAAGCTTATCAAGTTTTATCTGATAAAAATAAGAGAAGTCAATACGACCAATTTGGTCATGCTGCTTTCGAAAATGGAGGAGCTTCAAACTTCGATATGGGTGATATCAATTTAGATGATATCCTTTCGAGTATTTTTGGTGATAGCTTTGGGAGTTTTTCTTCCTTCTCCGACTTTGGGGGATTTGGAAGAAGAAGATCATCTAACAAACCTCGCCGAGGTGAAGACTTATTAATGCGGATTCGCTTAACTTTTGATGAAGCAGTTAATGGCTGTAAAAAAGATATTAAAGTTAAGGTTAGTGAGGTTTGTGATAATTGCCATGGTGAAGGTGGATTTAATCCCTCAACTTGTCCAACATGTAAGGGTCGGGGTGTAGTTATTGCCGAACAAAGAAGTTTATTTGGAGTTATCCAAACGCAAAAAACTTGTCCGGAATGTGAAGGAACCGGTAAAATTTATCGCGAGGTATGTAATGAATGTCATGGTAGTGGAAACGTCGTTAATAACAAAGTTTTAAGTGTTAATGTTCCCGCTGGAGTTGATACTGGTAGTCAACTTCGTCTTAGTGGTAAAGGTGGCGCTGGCACTAATGGCGGACCTAATGGCGACATTTACTTAGAATTTCAAGTTGAAGAACACAAATACTTTGAGCGAAATGATAATGATATTTACTTAGAAGTTCCGGTTACGATTACCGATGCCATTTTAGGATGTAAAAAAGAAATTCCCACTCTTGATGGTAATGGCTATATTGAAATAAAACCGGGAACCCAAAACTATACAAAATTAAAATTAAAAGGTAAAGGTATTAAAGAAGTAAATGGTAGTGGTAGAGGAGATATGTATGTTGTTGTTAACGTTATTATCCCAACTAAACTTACCAAAGGTCAAAAAGATTTATTAAAAGAACTTGCTGATACTAACTTAGAAAACGAACCCGAATTTGCTGATTTTAAAAGGTCTTTAAAATAAAAATATAAACTTTTAGACAAAATAGAACAAAACACGACAAAATTCGACAAAACTTCCTATGGACAATAGGAAGTTTTTTGTGTTTAATAATACTTTAAGAAAGGAGGGTTTATGAAAATATTGAAAAAAGTATTATTAATTCTTTGGTTAATTTTATTTATAAGTTTAATAATTTTAAATATTTATCAATATACTAAAAATAACGATAAGATAATTGTTTATAAAATAGAAGAAACAATTAAAAATGATATACCTATTAAGGGAGCATTCTTTAAAACCAATAATTCTTTATTTTTAGGAATAGTTATTTATTCTCAAAGATATTTTGATGAAGATACTTATAAAAAATTAGAATTATATACCGAAAAAGATAATCAATTATTAAAAACAGAAAATTATAGTAAATATATGATTCTTAATGATTATGATTTATATCATAATTATCTTGATAAAAATAATAAATTAACTTTAAAGATTTATTATAAAGATAATACAGAAGAAGAAGTAAGTATTGAATTTAAAGAAATTTATCAAAATAGTTTAAAAAATACTTTAGATAATCTTAAAATAAAAAGTTCTAAAGAAAAAATAATTGAAAAGATAAATAATACTAAAAACAAATTAATTCTTAATATGATTCCTCAAAGTAATTTTTATGTTTATATGTTTGATAATCATGAAGCAATGACATACATGCCTGAAGATAACACTTTATCATATTATCATATATTAAACGATAATGAAAATGAAAGTTACTATTTAAATTTAAATAAACTAGAATTATTATATACGCATACTATTAATGACAAAGATGATAAAACTTATTTTTAATTTAGATAGCAGTTATTGTAAAAAAGAAGAATGTCAAGATTATAAAGATAAAAAAGAAAACTTTGATAAATTAATTTTAAAAATTATTTCTTAAATTATGCAACTTAAATTGACATATTTTGGCTATTTAGATATAATTTTTATATAGGAGATGCTGTATAAATGGAGAGTGAAAGACTAGTAAAACTTAAAATGCGTAAAATCTATAAGTTAGGTTTATCATTTGTGGGATTACTAATCTTTTTAACTTCTTTTTTAGGGGTATGTTACTTATTTTATGATAAAGTAATAGATCCATCTAATGATATTGAAGTAAATGGAGCTTTATCCATTAATTATGTTGATGGTAAAAGTTTTGATATTACCAAAAATAATAAAATAAAGTTTTCTATTTCTAATAGTAGTGAAGATGTACAATATTATAATATTGTTTTCTTAAAAATAAGAGGAGAGGGAAATTATAAAATTTTATATAATGATACTTTAATTAATGAAGGAAGTCTTAGTACGAAAGATGAAGTAGCTACGGATTCGATTAGTATTGATGCTTTAGAAACTAAGATATATACTTTAGAAATTAATTCTAATGAAAATAATTTAAAAGGAGTAGTTAGTGTAAGAACATCTAAAGGTAAACAAGAAAATTTTGCCTCGACTATTTTAAAAAATAATCCTTTTAGTGATAATTCCTTAACTAAACTAGGAAGTGATGCCGGAGTGGAAAATGAAGGCTTAATTAAAAGTAGTGATGATATTGGGGTATCTTACTTCTTTAGAGGTAATATTACGAGTAACTATGTTAGTATTAATGATGTCTTATGGCGAATTGTAAGAATTAATGGCGATGGTACCGTCAGACTTGTTTTAAATGATGTAACTAATGCGGTATCGAGTTACTATAATACGGGGGAATTTGTTACGGATTATAAAGAAAGTAATATCTATTCTTACCTTGATACTTGGTTTCAAGAAAACTTAAGAGGTTATACCTCAAATGTGGCAAATACAAGATTTTGTAATGATACAAGTGTTAATAATGAAGGTATATATTCGTCATATGCGCGGGTTATAACTAATAAAATACCAACATTCAATTGTTTAAGCAATTCATTTACAAGTAAAATAGGCATTTTAAGTGTGGATGAAGTAGTTATGGCCGGAGCTTATCCTGATGGAGGTAATAATAATTATTATTTATATAATAGTGAAATAAGTGATTCTTGGTTTACCATGAGTGGAGCCAAGGGAAGTGATGCAACGCTTAATCTCTTTATGATTGATGCCAGTGGTAAAATAAAAAGCGATGTTGCTGGTAGTGCTTATCATAGCGTGCGTCCGGTTATTAATTTAATTAAAAATACCCAAGTTACTGGCGATGGTACAATAGATAATCCTTACCAAATGGTGAATTAGACAAGAAAAAGCAACTAGCAAAGCAAGGAAATAAAGTGGACAAGTAAAAGCAATTTAAAATTGGTAT
>CANRGQ010000045.1 GCA_947630195.1 uncultured Bacilli bacterium | reverse complement strand
GTTCATAGCGAAGAAGAAGTAGAATTGGAAATGAGTATATTAAAACAAATATCCTATATTGAAATGGATTTAAATAATAGTTTATATAAAACTAAGAGTACTCAGTTATTAAGTGAAGATTATCTAACAACTTTAGGTAATTTAGATGATACTAAAGATAAAAAATTAGAAAGAACCTTGAGTTTAGGAAAATAAGAGAAGTAATTTTCTCTTTTTTGAGTGAACAATTTTTTAAATTTTGTAAAATTGTTCACTTGACTGAACAATTTGGTTGACTTTAGAAAAATTGTTCACTATAATTTAAATAGAGGTGAAGAAAAAAATGATTAACCGAGAACATTATTTAAAAGAAATAAGAGGATTCTATGATAGTGATTTAATTAAAATAATTGTTGGAGTTAGAAGATGTGGTAAATCAATAATTTTAGAACAAATAAAAAAGGAAATAAGTAATAAAACTGATAATATTATTTATTTAAACTTTGAAGATGAAGAGGTTTCCGCCAATATTTATAATAGTGAAAAATTAATTGAATATGTAAATAATAATCGTAAAGATGGAAAATGTTATATCTTTCTAGATGAAATACAAGAAGTAAAAGATTGGAATAAAGCCGTAAAAACATTAAGACTTCATGATAATTCTGTTTTTATAACTGGTTCTAATTCTAAACTTTTAGCTAAAGAGTATACGGATGCTTTCAGTGGCCGTTATGTATCATTTAGAATAAGGCCATTTGTTTATAAAGAAATATTAGAATATACCAAAGAATTAAAAAAAGAATGTAGTATTTCGGATTATTTAGTTTGGGGTGGATTTCCTAAAAGATTGGAATTTAATGAAAAAGATATGATAACTTATTTAAAAGATTTAAATGAGTCTATAATATTTCGAGATTTAATTATTCGTTTTAAAATAAATAATGAAGAATTATTTAGAAGAATTGTAAATTATGTCTTATTGTCTAACTCTAGGATTTTTTCTTCTCGTTCTATTGAAGATTATTTAAAAAATGAACATATTAAATGTTCAATTAATACCATAATTAAATATTTAGGTTATTTAGAAAAAGCTTATGTTATTAATCGCATTAAACCATATTCTTCTAAAACGAAGAGTGAGCTTACGTATTATTTTAAAATATATGATGAAGATGTATCGTTTAATTCGTTAAGAAATATAAATAATCGTTATGATTTAACGCATAATTTAGAAAATGTTGTTTACAATGAACTTATATATATGGGTTATGGATTAAAAGTATTTAATAAAAGTGATGATGATAAAGAGATAGATTTTATAGCTAGTAAAGATGGTAAAGAATATTATATCCAAGTTGCTTATAGTGTAGAAAATGAAAGTACATATAATCGAGAATTTGGGGCCTTTACTAAACTCGATAATAATAATCAAAAAATATTAATTACCAATGATGATCTTGATTATTCAACAAGCACAGTTAAACATTTAAAATTAAAAGATTTTTTACTTATGTCTTCTTTAGAAGATATGGATAATTAAATAAAAGGTAATGGATATGAGTTATAAAGAAGAATTACAAGAATTTCGAGAATTTAAAAAGAATTATCATTTTAAAGAATTAAAATTAGTTATCAAAGATGATAAAATATATTGTGAAGATATTTTAGTAAAAGATGAAAATGGTTATATTGGCGAAAGTGAAAAATGGATAAATGTCGGTTATTCTCTAAAAGGATGTTATTCCAAACTTTTATCTAATCTTTTTCCTTATGATTTTAAATTTAAGGGATATCACTTTCATTCAATCGAGGCTTTTTTCCAAGGCATTAAATTTCCAAATAGACGCCTCCAAAAGAAAATATTTGCTTATAGTGGGAAAGAGGCTTTAGTTTTAAAAGAGACCACTAACTACGATTGGAAAAAGACAGGTATAGTATATTTTAAGGGTCAAAAAATAAAAAGAGACTCTGTTGGATATGATCATTTAATTGAGGAGTTATATGTAAGTGCGATTCAAAATCCTTTTTATCGTAATGCCATTAAAAATTGTCCTTTACCAATTATTCATGTTATTGGCGAAGAAAATAAAAAAGAAACGGTTTTTACAAGATATGAGTTTGAATTTATGTTAAATTGTTTACATGATTTTTTAAATGATAAAGAAAAGTAAGAGGTGAATTATGCGAGAAGTTAAAGTAGGTGGTACTTATCGCCATTTTAAAGGAAATATTTATAAAGTTATATGTGTCGCTTTTGATAGTGAAGATAAACATAAAGTAGTTGTTTATACGGATGGGAAGCATAATTGGGTAAGAGATTATGAGATGTTTTTATCCAAAGTTGAGAAAGATAAATATCCGGATGTAAAAGAAGAATTTAGGTTTACGGAGGTAGAATAATGAATGAAGATGAAATAAGAAAATCAATGGAAATAAAATCTCTAGGTGAGTTTGCTTGTCCTTATGAAAAAGGAGAAAGAATAACACCCGAAGAACCTGATTTAAGACCTACTTTTTACCGGGATATTGACCGTATTTTATATTCTTTAGCTTATACGCGTTATATTGATAAAACGCAAGTATTTACGCATCCCGGGAATGACCATTTACAAAAAAGAATGACCCACGTGCAATATGTCAGTAAAATAGCAAGAACCATTGGAAGAGCCCTATCTTTGAATGAAGATTTAATCGAGGCTGCTTCTTTAGGCCATGATTTAGGCCATGCTCCCTTTGGACATTTAGGGGAATCTATTCTAAATGAAATAAGTTTAAAAAATAATTTAGGTTATTTTAATCATAATATTCAAAGTGTTAGACTTTTAATGGAAATTGAAAATTATGGGGAAGGTTTAAATATAACGATTCCCGTTTTAGATGCGATTATGTGCCATAATGGGGAAATTGCTTTAAATAAATATGAACCAAGAAAGAAAACGAAGGAAGAATTTTTAGAAGAATACCATAAGTCTTATCAAGATAAAGAAGTGATTTTAAAAATGCGTCCCATGACTTTAGAAGGTTGTGTAGTGAGAATTAGTGATTTAATTGCTTACATTGGAAAAGATGTGGAAGATGCCATTAGAAATAATATCATTACGAAAGAGATGGTTCCGAAAAAAATTACTGATGTATTAGGATGCACCAATAAAGAAGTAGTTAATACTTTAATAATTGATATTATTAAAAATAGTATGGGTAAAAATTATATAAAATTAAGTAAAGAAGTTTATGAAGCTTTAGATAATCTTAAAACATTTAATTACAAATATATTTATAATAAAGCCGCCACTTCGGAAGAAAAAGAAATGGTTAAAGATGCTTTTAATAAATTATTTGATTATTATTTAGATGATTTAAAAAAAGGAAATCATAAATCAATTATATATAAACATTATTTAGTTAGGATGAATGAAGATTATCAAAAAAATAGTCCGGAGCGAATTGTTTTAGATTATCTAGCGGGAATGACAGATGATTTTTTATTAAAACAATATAAGAAACTCATAAATAACTAAATTTATGTTATAATAACTAGTAAAGAGGTGAGTTATGGAATATAAAAAATATGATTGTGATTCTTATAATATTCATACCATTAAAACTGATAAATTTAAAACTATTAGAATGGAAATAATCTTTAGAAGAGAAGTAAAAAAAGAAGAATTACCTCTTTTTACTTTTTTAAGTGATATTTTAACTGATTGTTCTAAAGACTACCAAAGAAGAAAAGATATGGCCATTCGTTTAGAAGAATTATATAAATCTATTTTTTATGGGGTTACCAATAAAACGGGTAATTTATATACCATTTCCTTTATTTTTGAATTTATTGACCCGGAATATATAAATGATCCCGATTATTTAAAAGAAGCTGTATCTTTCCCTTTTAAAGTTATTAATAATCCGAAAGTTAAAAATAAAGAATTTGATTTAACTAACTTTAATATTATTAGAAAAAGATTACTCGAAGAAATTGAAAGTTTAAAAGAATCCTCAGATAGACTTGCCATTATTAAAGCGTTAGAAAAAATGGATAATACCTCTCCTAGTTCTTTTAAAGTTTTTGGAGAAAGAGAAGAAGTTTTAAATATTACTCCTCATACTTTATATGAAGCTTACCTTGAATTATTGAAGACTTCTAATTGTGATATCTTTGTTATTGGTAATTATAAGATGGATGAAATAGTGAAAATAATTAAAGATAGTTATATAAATAGAGTAATAAAAATAAGCAAACCGAAATTAATTGTAAATAATAAATTAAGAAAGAAACCTCTTGTAGTAAAAGAAAAATCTAATTTTGTCCAAAGTACTTTAGTTATGGTTTATAATATTAAAGATTTAACTAAAGAAATGCGTAATAGTGCTTTCTATGTTTTTAATTATATATTTGGTTCGGGTGGTATTACGAGTAAACTTTATGAAAGCCTGCGTTCGAAAAACTCTTTATGCTATGCGGTTAGAAGTTTATATTTAAAATATGATGAGTTATTAGTTATTGAAGTATCTTTAGATAAGAAAAATGTAGGTACAGCAAGAAAACTAATTGAAAAAGCGGTTAGTGAAATGGTAAAGGGAAAATTCTTAGATACTACTTTAGAAGATGCCAAGAAGAATTTAGCGGTTTCTTTAAAAATGAGTAGTGATAATAATGTATCTATTTTAAGTAATTATATTTTCCATGTTTTTGATAATATGCCTTTACTTGAAGAAAGAAGTACTTTAATTCAAAAAGTAAAAAGAGAAGATGTGATTAAATGCGCCAAGAGTTTAAGTTTAAATACGGTTTATATTCAAGATGCTAGTGATAATGGGGGTGAGGAGTAATGAAAGAAATTAATCTTAAAGGTTTAAATGAAACCATTTATTATGAAAAACTTTCCAATGGTCTAAAAGTTTATATGTGGGTAAAAAAAGATGTTAATACTTTTTATGGAACTTTATCAGTTAAATATGGTTCCATATTTAATAAATTTCAAATGAATGGTAAAACTTATGAAGTACCCAAAGGAGTAGCCCACTTTCTAGAACACATTAAATTTAATGAAAGTAAAGATACCACGGCTCATGATTATTTCTTTAAAATGGGAAGTGATTCCAATGCTTTTACGACTTTTAATTATACCAATTATCAAGTTTTAGGCACCTCTAATGCTAAAGATAATGTGATTCATTTAGTAGATTTTGTTCAAAATGATTATTTTACCAAAAGCATTGTTAAAAATGAAAAGGGTATAATTGTAGAGGAAGCCAAAATGGGGGAAGATGACCCTTATACCGTTATGCTTTTTAAACATTTAGATAATATTTTTAATGAATATCCTTATAAAGATTTAATTACCGGAAGTGCTAAAGATGTTAAAAAGATAACTTTAGAGGATATCAAATTAGTCTTTAATAATTTTTATCATCCAGAAAATATGTTTTTAGTGGTAACTGGTAATTTTAATCCTTATGAATTAATAGATTCTTTAAAAGAAAATCAAAATAATAAAAAATTTCCGAAGTATTTAAATCCGGAAAGAATAATTCCAAAGGAAAGTAAAAAAGTAAGAGTGGAATATGAAGAAGTAAATATCAATGTTACCAATAAAAAAATTAAAGTTGGTATAAAAATACCTAAAAGTAATTTTAAAGGTTATGATGATTTACATATTCGGATTATGATGTCTTTAATATTAAAAGCTAACTTTGGAGTAACGAGTGATTTTAGAGATTATCTCCTTGAAAAAGAAATTATTAGTGATTTAAGTTATACTTGTGATATATTTGATGATTATGTCACTTTAATGTTTACAATTGATAGTGAATTAAAAGAAGAAGTTTTAGAGTTATTTAAAGATAAATTAAATCATTTAGAAATTGATGAGAAAACTTTTACTAGAACCAAAAATGCTAATATTGCGACCCTTATCTTAGATTATGAAGATGTCGAAGGAGTCAATAGTCTTATTCAAAGAGAAATCTTATCATATGGCGACATTATTCCTAATTTAAAAGAAATATATGAAAATATTACTTATAAAGATGTCAAAGAATTTTTAAAACATTTGGATACGAAAGAGCAAAGTATTTTAATTTTAAAACCTCTAGATTAAAGCAAATGAAAAAAGGTTACCAAACGGTAGCCTTTTAATATACTCATTATCTGTTGTAGAATTCAACAATAAGTTGTTCTTGAATTTCTGGATTAAGTTCGCTTCTTTCAGGGAATCTAACATATTTTCCTGTAAGTTTTTTAGCATCAAATTCTAAATATGCTGGAACAGTTACTTTATCTTCAACAGAGGCTAAAATACCAGCATGATTTAAAGAATGTTCTTTAACACTTATTGTATCTCCTGGCATAACTCTGTATGAAGGAATGTCAACTTTTTTACCATTAACTAAAATATGTCCGTGGTTAACAACTTGACGAGCCGCTCTTCTAGTTCTAGCCATACCTAAACGATAAACGATATTATCTAATCTACTTTCAAGTAACATAAGTAAATTTTCCCCAGCGATTCCTGGCATCTTTTGGGCTTTTTCAAAAACTTTATGGAATTGTTTTTCCGTTAAGCCATACATAAATCTAACTTTTTGTTTTTCTTGTAATTGGACACCATATTCACTAGATTTCTTTTTTCTATCTTTTCCATGAATACCTGGAGCATAAGGACGACGAGCTAAATCTTTACCATTTTCTAAAGTAGAGAAGCCAAGTCTTCTAGATTTCTTATAACTAGGTCCAGTATATCTTGCCATAATATTTCTCCTTTCTTTTTTATTTACAATATTTGTTTTTGAATTATTTATAGTTGTAGGGAGTTATATTTTTCTAATTTCACTAAAGGCAGTCTTTAATTACTTTTAACTTTTATAACACATTACAATTTAAATAACTCACTGCCAAATTAATTGCATAATTATTATACTATATTTATTAAATTTGTCAATTATGCTAGGTGTTTTTTATAATTTTTCCGTCCATTCTATTAAAATGTTTTGATATTGGTTAAGTTCTCTTTGAATATCTTTTCTTCTTCGCAATTTTCCATTTTGATAAAAATAAACAATATGTTCAATTATACCATCACTTTCTAATTTAAAACCTTCAGGTAGAGTAGAAAATTGATATTTTTCTTTAAACATCACATAAATAGAAGTTATTTGAGCTTTCCAATAATAGTCAAAATCTTTTTCTCTAACTTCAATTATTTCACATAAAGGATTATTTTTTACTTCTTCTAAAAAATCAATATCACAATTATTTTCTTCATAAATAGCAAAACGGGTATGTCCAGCACAAGAGGCTTTAGTTAAATAACCTTTTTTGTTTAAGTTATATATAGCTTTACTAATTTCTCTATCACAATGGATATATCCTTCAGTTGTGTCTTTTATTTCTCCAGTTTCTAAATTAATATAAACCATTCCATCCATAAAATAAGTTCCTTTCTTTTAAATATTATAATACTTTTTTGTTCATAGCAAAATTATTAAGTTATCTAGAGAAATCTATTCCTAGTTGTTTCAATTTCTACCAAATAATTTTTTCGTATAGTAGTTGCGTGGATATTCCGCAATTTTTTCCAATATTAAATTATTTATATGTTTTATTACTTGATATTTCCAATCAGTTTCATTAAAGTCAGAAATAGTCATTTGACATTCTTCTTTTTCTAATATTATTTTATTAGGATAATTAGGATAACTATTATCAAGAATTATTATTCTATCAATAGTTAATTCATAATTAAAAGCTTCACACCATTTGTCTCTTTTTATTTTTATATGTGGTCCCAAGACACTTTTTAAATTTTCAATATTATTATAAAAACATGATTTTTTAAAGTCCAGGAAATAAACTTCTTTTAATTTACTTCTTAATTGCATATGATAACCATAATTAAAGGGTAAAACTGAAGCTGGTATTGCCATTTTTTCTACATTTGCAGTTGGATTAAAATTAAAATTGAAACATTCTAGTTCATCATTTAACCGCAAGGCTTTTAATTCAGTATCTCCGATTAAATCACCCCAAACATATTTTAAAGATTTAGGAAAAACTACAGTTTTGCCAGTCATATTTTGGCGAAATCTTTCAACAAATTTATTAATTTCTTTCATTTCTTCCGGAGTTTTAGTATCACCACTATAACTTTCTTTCAAATATCCTACTTTTTTTAATCCTTCTGGCAAATAATAAATTTCTTTAAAATTGTTTGAATAATATTTTTTTAAAAATAAGTATAAATCTAAATCTTTCGTTTGATTTTGCATTATTTTTAATTCATTAATGGTTTCTAAAGGTAAATATTCATCCCATATAAAGTCTGGTTCATAAAAATTAATTTCAGTATAATCAGATTTTTTAACATAAATTAACTTATATATTTCCATTATTTTAGATATAGTTTTATGATTGGCAAAAGCAATTAATAAATTTAATTTATATTTATCTTTTAATATATCTAGAGCATCATATTTGCCATCTACTTGTAATTCTTTTTTTAATAAATTTATTAATTTAAAAGATTTGTCCGTAAAAGTTTTATATATCGTATTAACCCCAGTTTTCTCATCACTTAAAGTATTTATTAATTCAAAGATTTTTTCTTCATAAGTTTCAAGTTCTAATTTAGATGTTTTTTCATTTACAAAAGGATTTATTAACACTGGTTTAACATTTTCACATTGATTAATAATAAGTTTAAATTTTAAACGATACAATTTTTTTAAATCTTCCTTATCAATAATATTTTTACCAAATTCATAAAGGATTTTACACCTATTTTCAAATTCTAAAATCTTCTTATAAACTTTATCATAATCGATTCTTTGCGTATTTAATTCTTTTTCTAATGAATAACAAAACAATTTTATTTCTTCCCATAATGAAACATATTGGCTTTTATAATTATAAACATATTCTTCTAAAGCAACTTCTACTTTTGCCATATCATTTAAGTCATTTAGTTTATAAATTGTTTTGCCAAAAGCTTGTATTTGATATTCATTTAGTTCTTTTTTTCGCATTTTGATTAATTCTTCTTCTTTTACTTTATCTTTTTCTTTTAAGATAGCAAAACATTTCAAACCATAATTATTTAAACATAATTTTAATATTTCTTTTTGATTCATTAAAATAACAAAGGTATTAGTTAAATTATTTACTTCATTTATAATACTTGCTCTTTTTTGTTTATTTAAAAATGTCTTTTTTAATATTTCTTTTAAAGCAATTATTCTACTCACTATTTCTTCTTCTAAAGTAATTATTTTTTCATTATAGATAGCAAATTTTCGTAATTTAATTAAAGTTTTTACTTTATCTTCTTCATTAAAGAAAACTTTTTCAAATAGTTCATCCGCTAAAGTATTTTGTTCAATTAAATTATGAATCATTTTTAACTCGTTTTGTAATTTGTTACTTTTTAATTCTTTGCTTGTTAATACTTTTTCTTTAATGAGGATTTCTAAATATTCTTTTTTATATAAATTTATTAACAACAAAACTTGATTATTATCTTTAAAATAATCTTTTGTAGGAACACTCGCCAAAGAATTTAAACTTATTAGTTCTTTAGTTATAGATTTTATTTCTTGTTTTTTAAATATATTAAATAATTTCATAACCAAAACCCTTTTTGTAAAGTCTATCTTATCATATATTAAAGGTTAAGGCAAGAATTTAGTGTTATGCTAAATAATTCTTTAATTCTCCAAATCGTAGATATTTCATTCTTATTTTTATGTTATATTGGTATTGGTGATAGATATGTTTTATTTTAAAGTAGATAATGAAGTAGCACTAAAGTATCAAGTTAATTATAATGGAAAAGAAATAGAAAAGTTAAGAGAGGATATCATTCATAATTGTAGTATTATAATTCATAGAGAATATTATAATCATTATCCCCCTCATTTTACAGATAAAAGTTTAGTTTTTAATTATAAGTCTATGTTTGCTTTTGAAAAAGAATACTTCGAAGAAACTAAAGATATTTATTTATATACATTTGATGAATATGAGCCGCCTTATTTAATAAAACTAATTGATAGATTATTAAAAGAAGATGCAACTATTATAGATGAAATATTAAATTATAAAGTAGAAGCCAAAGTATCTTTTGATGAAGAAATTAATAAAGTAAATCAAGAATATTTAAATGCGGATAATATTTTTGAAAGACAACAAAGGTTAAAAGAATTAGAAAATTTATTAAATCAAAAAGAATTAAACAATAATCAACAAAGCACTGATAGTTATTATCAAAAACTTTTATCTTTAATTAAATTTGAATTAATAGATACTTTATCTTTAGAATACATCCAAATAGTAGAGGACTTTTATACCAAAGATACTAAAGTTTTAAGTAAAACATTAAAGAAAAATTAACCTATTTCACTTGTAATATTCTTAATATTATGGTAAGATATTTTTGTCTTGGCGAGATAGCTCAGTTGGCTAGAGCAATCGGTTCATACCCGATCGGT
>CANRGQ010000044.1 GCA_947630195.1 uncultured Bacilli bacterium | reverse complement strand
TATAATTATACTATACGAACAAATGAATGTCAAGACATAATTTCACTTTTTGCATGACTTTCCTATTGTATAAAAAATCGATAATTAAATAACTATCGATTTTTATTTTCTTTAATTTATTTTAAATTATAATCCTAAAGAACCTAACCCTTCAAAAGAATCTCCTATGACAAGGATATCTTGAACTAAAGATAATAATCCTTCACTTTGCATTAATTTAGTACTCATTTCTTCATAATCTTTATCTGTTAATTTATCATATTCTACACTATTACTAACATTTTCTTTTTCTAGTTTAGTTCCTTTTTCTTCTCTTAAATTAATCTTAAAGGCTACATTACTATTTTCCCCAACTAAACCTTTGGCACTTAGATTAATTCTAAGTTCACTTTCTTCTTTATTTATTTCTAAACTTACTTCCCCACTAGATGTTGAACTTTCTTTAAAAGTTAACTTAATTATATAACTTCTACTACTTCCCATATTATACTCAAGTTCGACATATGTACCAGCTACTTCAACTGTAAGACGAATATAATTATTTTCAATTTGAATAGTTCCCACTTTCTCATCTTTATCTAAGATATTATAAGTATTATTATCTATTCTCTCTAAGACTAAAACATTATCATTATTTTTAATTTCGACTTTTTCGACAATATTACTTCTTACATAAGTGTTTACCTCTAAGTTTTCTGGATACTCTTCTAGTAAGGCATCTTTACTTGTATTGATATTTTCTTTTAAATCTTCAACACTTACACCTGATACATTAGCCATAGCATTTAATAAATTTTCATTACTAGCCATTTTAATATAAATACTATTTAAAATTTCACTAAAATCTTTACCAGTCAATAATAGTTTATAATTAGTAGCTTTAATATTTTGGCCATTAACAGTAACATCAACTTTCGTATTACTAAAATATTTACTACTTAAACTTTCCTTTATAATAGTTCCTAGTTCATTAATAATTACTTTATAGTCCCCACTATGATTTACACCCCATAAGACGGACATATCCGCATCATTTACTAAAATAGGCTTACTATATAAATCCCCTAGAGATAAATATAAATCTTTATCATAGACATTGGCGTCAATATCTAACAACTCATCACTATTATAGGTAGCTTTAACATTAGTTTTTAATATCTTATTATTTAAATCATTTTTAATATCTAAGTTAAGCCTTAATTTATTTAAGATATTAGCTATGTTTTGATAAGTAGAATCAACTCCCGAAATACTAAATGAAGCATCACCAGTAAGTCTATTTTCCGTATTTTCGACATTACTAAAAATACTAACATTTTCCGCTAAAGCACTTTGCATACTATCAATTAATTTATAATAGATATTTTGATTGCTTCCTTTATGGATAAAGAAGTAATAACCAGCTCCTAAAGCCAAAACTAAGACTAATACTACAATTATAATAGGTACTATATTAGTTTTCTTTTTACTTTTTTCTGGTGCAAGATTTCCATTACTTACATCATTTACATCATTAGTAGGAGTTACCGGTGGCACAGGTTGGGCAACTGGAACATCTGACACTCCTGACTCTCCATTACTTGCTCCACTACTTACTGGAGTAACATTATTAACAACATTATTATTCATATCACCATTATTGTTTAAATTTTCTATTGGATTAGGATTTTCATTCATTTTACAACTCACACTCTCTATTCTACTAGTAATTATATCAAATTAATCTATTATTCGCTACCTATTTTCGACAAAATACGCATAGTATTCCTCAAAGGTTAAATTATGTTTTTTAATATAAGTAGCCACTTCTATTCCGACATAGCGATAATGCCAAGGTTCAAATTTAAATCCCGTTATATTTTCTTTATCTTTTGGGTATCTTAAAATAAAACCATACTTATGAGCATTTCTACTTAACCATAAAAATTCTTTGGTATCTTCAAAATAATCTAAACTAGAAGATGTATTTATATCTAGGGCATAACCAGTTTGATGTTCAGAATGACCAGCTCTAGCCGAATAAGTATCGGCCACTTTTATTCCATCTTTTAATACATAATTATCATATAATTCTTTTTGATATTCATAACTTCTAAAACCAGACACACTATATAATATAATGTTTTCTTTTTTAGCATCTTCCACCATCTTTTGAAACCATCTATAAGTATTCTTTTCTAGATATTTATTAACACTTTTAGCATAAGTATCAGTCATTAAAACCAAGTCTGGTTTATAAGAATCCAAAAGATAATAATACTTATTAACAAGCATCAATTCACCTTTAGAAGTATCGGTCATTTTACTTTCACTATAAAATTGTTTATCGCGGTGCGTATTTACATCTTTTATAACTTCGCTTATTTTAATACTACCCATTATTCTTTTATATTCTAAATATTTATTTAAATTCTTTTCCATATAATAAGCATCTTTTTGTAATCTCTTAATTAAATTTTCCATCTCTTCATCTTTTATTTTCTTTAATTCCTCTCTTATTTTTTCTCTAAATTCCAAATAATTATTCATATTAAAAAATATGCTTAATAACTAAACATATTATTTTAATAAAATATCTGTTTCTTTCATTTCTTCCGGTATCGCTATATCCATATATTCTAAAATAGTCGGTGCCACCATCGTTAAGTCACCACTTTCTTTTAATTTAACATTTTTATCCATAATGATAAATGGCACTTTACTTAAAGTATGGGTCGTAACTGGATTACCTTCTTCATCAATCATGATATCAGCATTACCATGGTCCGCTAAAATAATTACTTTATAGAAATTTTCTTCCGCTTTTTCCATAATTTTATCCAAACATAAATCAACCGCAATACAAGCTTTAACTGTGGCTTCATAGTCTCCCGTATGTCCCACCATATCAGGGTTAGCAAAGTTAACTAAGATAAAATCATAGTCTTCCATCATACATTCAATACATTTTTTAGTAACCCCCACGGCACTCATTTCCGGTTTTAAATTGTAGGTAGCCACACTTGGTGATGGGATATGAAAGGTATCACATTTATTTATCTTTCCATTATAACCACCATCAAAAAAGTAAGTAACATGAGGAAACTTTTCGGTCTCGGCAATTCTCGCTTGCGTTAAATCAAGCTTTGATAAATAGAGTCCTAAAGGATTTGTAATAACTAGTTCCGGAATAAAATTATTGGTTGGAATATCTTTATCTATAGGCAGAAAACTATAAACCTCAAGTTTATCCATATTTAAAGTATGAAAACCATTAAAATCAGGATTTACAAAAGAAGATATAATTTGTTTAGCCCTATCAGCTCTGTAATTCATCCAAATAAGAACATCACCATTTTTAATATGGCCACTGCGATTAATAATCATTGGTCTTATAAATTCATCAGTTATATCTTTTTCATACATTCTTTTTAAACCATCTTCGATTGAGTCTACATCATAACCCGCATTTCGCGTAACTAACTCATAATATAACTTCGTTCTATCATAATTCTTATCTCGATCCATCGCATAATAACGCCCACAGATAGTGGCAATATCCCCAACTTTTTTTGTATTTATCGCATCTTTAATTAATTTTATATATTTATACGCATCATGAATACCCGTATCTCTTCCATCCGTTATTAAATGAAAATGAATTTTTTTAAAACCATTTTTAACTAAAATATCAAATAGATTTAAAAAATCATCAACTCCCGCATGAACATTACCATCACTACATAGCCCCATAAGATGAATATCTTTTTCTTTATTTAAAAGTAATTTTTGAAATACTTCATTTTCTAAAACATCACTTTTTAAAAATTCATCGACTAAAGTTTCATTTTGTTTCAAAAGTCTTCCTGCCCCAATAGTGGAATGTCCTGTTTCACTATTGCCAAATTGGCCTTCATGCAAACCCACTTTTTCTTCACTAGCATAAAGAGTCGTATGCGGATATTCTTTCCAAAGCCTATTAAAGCACAACATATCGGCTTCTTTAATGGCATTACCTCTTTCTTCTTCTCGATACCCAAAACCATCCAAAATAATTGTTAATATTTTTTTCATAGTTTCACCTTATTTAAATTTTACCACGAATTACCAAAAAGCACAAATTATCTATTTATTATCTACCTTTATACTACTAAATTTTATCCCTTTTAAATAATTTTCTAAAGCATCTTTTTGGTAGTCTATTACATCATCTGGTAAATTATTTATATCACACCATTTAAGTTCCTGACATTTATCTACTTCATTTATTTTAATCTCACCCTTATAACTTTTAATTTCAAAATATATATCAAAGTAAGGGGCTAGGGTTTTATTTCTTCTGTTAACAACAAAGGTATCTACAATATCTTCATAACTTATTTCAATATCTAATTCTTCTTTAGCCTCTCTAAAAAGGGCTTCATAAGCATCTTCACCAATATCTATGTGTCCGGCAGGAAGGCCTAAATAACCACACCAAAGTTTAGTTCCAATTCTTCTTCCAAATAATATCTCTCCCTTTGCATTTTTAATTATCATGTAAACGGCCCCTAAAAAGTTTTCTTTTTCCATAACTACTCTCCCTTATACTTAATTAATTTCTTAATATCTTCTTTATCTTTCTCTCTATTTAAAAATCTTTTTAATTTAATAATATCCTCAACCGTTTGGACTCTTATACCTTCTACTTCTTCATAATCATCACTATAGTAATCTATCCCAAAATTAAAAACATCTAAATTATAACACTTATGATTAAATTCATTTACTCTATCAAATTCACAAGAATAATTGTTAAGCAAATATTCGCAATAATCTTTGCTCACCGCTATATCAATATCTTTGGTAGTATCTTTTATCCCCAGTAAAACCATTGCTCCCCCTGATATAACTAAATATTTACTCTTATCTAAATTAAATTCTTTTAATTTTTTTAATATTGCATTCTTGTCCATATCTATAACTTCTTAATATTAGTATGCATTCTCGCATGATATCCCTCTTTATGATAAAAGTTAATGGCTATATCATTATAAGCAAAGACATCAACTAAAACATATTCACAACCTTTATCTTTAAAATATTCTTCCATTTTTTTAATTAAAGAATCTCCAATCCCTTTACTTCTTACTTCTTTAATTACGACAAGTTCCGTAATAACTCCTCTTTTAGGACATTTATAATCTAAATAATCATACTCACCAAAGGGTGGTATGGTTCCCATAATCAATCCTAGCACTTTATTTTCATCAATAGCTAAATAACATCTTCCATTATTTTTATTTACATCTTCTAAATCAACTAAAGCCATCTTTTCATGATATAAAGGATGCACTCTATCTAAATTATCTTTATCAATTGCCACAATATATTCTTCTAATTCAGTTAATAAATCCCGAACATCTTCTAAATATTTTTCTTCATATTCTACTATTTTAAGCATTTTCTCTCCCAATTAATTCTTTTATTTGCTCTAAGGCTCTACCCCGGTGAGATACACCATTTTTCTCTTCTTCAGTAGCCTCTCCAAAGGTTTTGCCTAAATCATCGGATAAAAAGATAACATCATACCCAAAAGAAGTATCGCCAAGTTCCTTATCGATAATCTTGCCATAAGTTTTACCTTCTTTGTATTCATATGTACCATCTATATGATATAAAACAATGGTACACATAAAATAGGCTTCTTTATTTTTACCTTCTAAATCTTTAATTAACTTCATTCTTTTTTCGTGGAATGTTAAATCACCCCAAAAACGATGACTATAAACACCTGGCTCTAAATTTAGACCAATACAACAAAGTCCACTATCATCAGATAAAACATCATAATCTAAATCTTTACTTTTTAAATATTCACTTACTGTTTTAGCTTTAATTAAAGCGTTTTCTAAAAAAGTATCTCCCGTTTCTTCGATATCTTCTGTAAAACCAATATCTTTTAAAGTTAATAATTCCACATCACTCAAAATACTTTTAAATTCTTTTATCTTATGTTCATTATTAGACGCTACAACTATTTTCATTTTTACCACCATAATAATTATACTAGAACGAATGTAAAACTCAATAAATAAATTTATTTCGTTTCACTTTGATAAGTCTCACGGCTTATCTTTCCTGCTTCATTGGATGTTACTCCTCCACAGGCCATATTTGAGGGCAGTCGCTGCCGTACTTATTTTTATTTTTTTAATTCTTCCTAGGTACATCTTAATTATATCAAGCGAACAAATGAATGTCAACATAAATTTCACTTTTTTATATGACTTTCTTATTACATAAAAAGAAAAATTCACAAAGTATGTGAATTATCTAGACTTTCCTTTATTTATTATTTAAACATCCTTTTGGCAGTTTCCACCATTTGATGCGTATAACCAAGTTCATTATCATACCACGCTACTACTTTATAAAGTCTCTTACCATTAACTTCCACAAAGTTTGTTAAAAGACCATCGACTAAAGCTCCCACTCTTTTACCAATAACATCACTAGAAACAATAGGGTCTTTCGTAAATTTTAAAGCCGGGGTTGGATGGGTTAAGAAAGCATTATTTACTTCATCAACACTAGGATTACTCTTTAATTCTAATGTTACATCTACTAAAGAACCATCATATACTGGTACTCTATAAGCAAGACCATCAAGTTTACCTTGTAACTCCGGAATAACTAAACCAATGGCAGATGCTGCTCCGGTGGAAGCCGGGATAATGTTTCCACTTGCGCATCTTCCGCGTCTAGCATAGATTCCTTTTTTGTGAGTAATATCTAAAGTTGCTTGATCATTTGTAAAGGCATGAACCGTACTCATAAATCCTTTTTCAATGCCAAAAGTATCATTTAATACTTTTAAAACTGGGGCAAGGCAATTGGTGGTACAAGAAGCCGCGGATACCACTTCTTCGGTTCCATCTAAAATATTATCATTTACACCATAAACAATCGTCTTCATTTCACCTTTACCTGGAGCGGAAATTAAAACTTTTTTAGCCCCGGCTTCAATATGTTTATGGGCTCCTTCTAATTTCGTGAAGGCTCCCGTACATTCAAAAACTAAATCGACATTTAATTCTCGCCATGGTAAATTCAAAGGATCTAACTCCGCATATACTCTAATTCTTTTGGTGTTGGCTACCACAATAAAGTCCCCATCAAAAGTTATTTCATTTTCATGAAAAGTCCTATGCACCGTATCGTATTTTAACAAATGACATAACTCTTCGGCATTAGAAGTATCATTTATTGCCACAATATCAAAATTACTATCTGTAATCATCTCTCTAAATGCTAATCTTCCAATTCTTCCAAATCCATTAATCGCTACTCTAATCATTATTTCCTCCTATAAACTCTCTTAATATAGAATCACTACTTACATATTCACCTGGTATCGTATAAAATATCTTTAAGAAATTTAAAAGTCTTCTCGCTTCTTCATAATAATCATCTAAGACACTTATACTTCGCAAAAGCGGTTCTACATAGACTTTTAATACGCCTATTTCATAAGGTAAGGCTGTATTAATTATCACATCAGCTTGATGAATGTATGGGAATATATATTTTTCTTCCCCATTTCTTACACTTTGCCAAGCATGAATCGTATTATTAACATCATAATTTCTTGTCCTATTATCTCTTATTATTCTTCTTATAAGTCTCAAATCCACCGTAGAGATATAATTATGTTTATCGATATTTAAAGGAATAAAAGGACTCAAATATATTTTGTACTTATATTTATTATCTATACTAGGAAGTAGTTCATCATTAAGTCCATGCAATCCCTCAATTAAAACAATACTATTATCTTTTAACTGAACAACATTGTTATTAAATTCTTTTTTCCCCGTAACAAAGTTAAATGTCGGAAGAGACACTTCTTCACCCTTTAATAACTTTTGTAAGGTACTATTAAAGAGATTTAAATCAATCGCCGTTAAGCATTCAAAATCATAATTACCATTCTCATCCTTTGGAGATTCCTCTCTTTCTAAGAAGAAATCATCAATGGAAATATTTATCGTATCAAAACCTTGCGCCATAAGGTAAGAAGCTAATCTTTTGGTAGTTGTTGTTTTACCACTAGAAGAAGGCCCCGCAATTAAAACAAACTTAATGTTTCTATTGGTTGTTATATTACTTGCTACTTTCGCTATATTTAAATTAAAGACTAACTCACAAGATTTCATAAATTCTTTTATCTTACCACTACCAACAGTCTTGTTAATCGAAGTAACATATTTCATATTTAAGGTCTCTAACCAATTCTTCCCTACTAAGAAGGAATTAATTATATTATCATAATGAACATACTCAGGTAACTCACCATTAGTTCTATTCGTTGGAATAATAAAGACAAGTCTATTTCTTCCTAAATAAACAATATCATACTTGGTAATGCTACCCGTACTATAGGGCATATCGGAATAAAAATAATTATAATGTCCTTTTAACTCATAAAAAGTAACGACTTTATCAGATATATTTTGAATATTCTCCGCTTTTTCATTTTGTTTATTTTGGTAATAATAATTAATGGCGTCCTTTTTCTTAATATTTAACTTTTTAAAAGGTATATCATCACTAATTATTTTAGCCATCTCACCCTTTATTAAAGATATATCTTCTTGAGTAAGCATTTTATCTCCCATAACTTCTCCCAAAAAACCTTTAGGAACACTATGTTGATAAGTTATTTCTAACTCTGGAAATACAGTTTTTAAAGCCACTTCAAAAATAAATTCTAAACCACTTTTATATATTTTATTACCCGTTAAATCATTTAAATCAATAAAAGAAATGGTCTTTGATGAATCTGCTCTTTCTCTTAATTCATATATTTCATTATTAATCTTTACTCCTAAAATATCATTATTCAAATTAAACCCCTTACTTATCTCATAGTAAGTTGTATTCTTCGGAAATTCTTTCTTTTCCCCAGTTAAAAGAGTAATTGTTATATTATCCATATGTATCACACATTCCCTTTACTATAAAATAGTTTATCACAAATTAGTCTTTTTTTGAATAAAAACTTACTATTTTTTATATTATAATTATAGGTGAAATAAATGAATATAATTCCAACAGTTATTGAAAAAAGTAGTAACAAAGAATATGCTTATGATTTATACTCTAGACTTTTAAATGACAGAATAGTATTCTTAAATGGCGAAGTCAATGATAGTAGTGCTTCCATTATTGTTTCGGAACTATTATATTTAGATAGTTTAAATCATGATGATATTTATTTATATATTAACTCTCCTGGAGGTTCCATTACGAGTGGAATGGCTATATATGACACCATGAACTATATTAAAAGTGATGTTAAAACCATTTGTGTGGGACTAGCAGCCTCCATGGGAGCGTTTCTCCTTTCTTCAGGCACCAAAGGTAAAAGATGTAGTTTACCAAATTCTGAGATAATGATTCATCAACCCCTTGGAGGAACCCAAGGTCAAGCCACAGATATAAAGATTGCCGCAGAAAGAATTTTAAAAATCAAAGATAAACTAAATAAAATACTAGCCAAGAATACCGGTAATGATTTAAAAACCATTCAACAAGATACGGAAAGAGATAATTATATGGATCCAGAAGATGCCCTTAATTATGGTCTAATTGATGAAATAATTGAATAATTTATTAAAATATTGTATAATCTAATTAATGGAGATGGGTTACCATCGCCAATATGGAAAGTATTGCTACTTAATTCGAATGTCTATCCGGATTGAAGTAGCTCTTTTTTTACGTTTAAATAAGATGTCTATAATTAAAGATATGAACTTAAATAATATTTCTACTATTACATTCATAAATACCACCATCCTTCCCAAAAAAGATTTTGTTTGCAACCAAAACCCCTGAAAAGTTGGCGAGATTCCCCATCTCGAAGACTATATTTTATAGATATTTTTTCTAAAGTCAACACGTTCGACAAAACATGTCAAAACTTCTAAAAACACGACAAAATTCGACATTTCTGTCGAACTTTGTCTAGTATTTACTATTTATTTATATATTCTCAATAATCATCATTTAGTTGTAAATAATTTAGAATATTTTCCATTTAATTTCAATAATTCATCATGAGTTCCCATCTCAGCAATGTGTTTATCCTCAATAAATATTATTAAATCTGCTTCCCTAATTGTATTTAACCTGTGTGCAATAATAAAGGCAATTTTCCCTTTAAGTAGCGATTTATTAGCTTCAATGATATTTTTCTCAAATTCAAGATCAAGATTAGAAGTAACTTCATCTAATATAACGATATCACCATTTTTTAGTATAGCTCTAGCATAACATAGTAATTGCTTTTCTCCAAAAGATAATAAATCTGTTTTGGCATTAACTTTGGTATCATACCCATATTTTAAAGATTTAATTTTTTGGTCAAGTCCTAATTTTTCACATATATTTATTACTTTATTAAAATCGACATTTTTAAGGCCATAAGTTAAGTTATCTTTTATAGTCATATTTAATATTACTGGTTCTTGAAATACATAAGAAATTTTATTTCTTAATTCTTTTAAATCATATTTTTTAGAACTTATACCGTTTATTAATAT